>NZ_JAWOCL010000222.1:0-13469 GCF_046483825.1 Sodalinema sp. | reverse complement strand
AAAATAATGGGTTTCAAGCCCCGCCCTTCCAGGGCGGCATTAGGTGTGCTATGACACCTTCGAGACTAAATCGACGCCACCGGATCAGCCGCCGTCGCCAATTCTGTCTCTGGCAATTCCGCGCGTTCGGTGACAATACGCCGAAACTCCTCACCGTCGATTTCCTCTTTCTCGATTAACCGTTCCACCAACAAATCCATAACCACCCGATTCTCCCGCAGAATCCGACAGGCTTCTTCATAACAGCGTTGGGCCAGCGATCGCACATGACGGTCAATTTGCGTGGCCATCTCTTCAGAATGGTCAGAACTCGGCATCAACTCCCGGCCCAAAAACACCTGATTATTGGGACTCTCCAAGGCCACCGGCCCGAGATCCGACATTCCATAGAGGGTCACCATCTCGCGGGCTAAGGTAGACACCACCTTCAGGTCATTTCCTGCACCGATGGTCACTTCCGAGTCTCCAAAGACCACTTGTTCAGCGGCCCGTCCCCCCAGGGTGATGATAATACGGTCAATCAGCCAAGCCCGAGTGTATAAGCCACTGTCGACCATATCTTCGCTGTAGGTTTGTTGGGCAAAGCCGCCCACGCCGCCGGAACGAGGCACGATGGTCACTTTGTTGAGGGGATCTGAGTTTTTCAGCAGCGTCATTAACATGGCATGGCCCACCTCGTGATAGGCGATGATGCGCTTTTTCTTGCTATCGAGGAGGGGTTGTAACTTCAGACCGATGGTGATGCGATCGATAGCATCCTCAACCTCCGACTCGCCAATAGCTTCTTTGCGACGACGGGCCGTAAGAATGGCCGCTTCATTGAGTAAGTTGGCTAAATCTGCCCCAGAAAACCCTGGTGTGCGACGGGCAATTTTCTCTAAGGAGATATCGTTTCCTATTTTCTTATTGCGGGCGTGGACTTCCAAGATTCCCAAACGCCCATTATAGGTCGGCAGACTCACGCTCACTTGACGGTCAAAGCGTCCGGGACGCAAGAGGGCGGAATCGAGAACATCGGGGCGGTTGGTGGCCGCAATCACGATCACGCCGCTGTTGCCCTCAAAGCCATCCATCTCGGTCAGCAGTTGGTTTAGGGTTTGTTCTCGTTCATCGTTTCCGCCGCCAATGCCGGTTCCCCGCTGGCGGCCGACCGCGTCGATTTCATCGATGAAAATGAGACAGGGGGCATTTTCTTTGGCTTTGCGGAATAGATCTCGCACCCGAGACGCGCCGACTCCGACAAACATCTCGACAAATTCTGAGCCGGAAATACTAAAAAAGGGAACTCCTGCTTCTCCTGAAATTGCTCGCGCTAAGAGGGTTTTCCCGGTTCCTGGGGCGCCGACTAATAACAAGCCTCGGGGAATGCGTGCGCCGATGGCGCTGAATTTTTCGGGTTGTTTGAGGAAGGTCACCACTTCTTGGAGTTCTTCTTTGGCTTCCTCAATCCCGGCGACATCATCGAAGACCACGCCGGTTTTGGATTCCATGTGGAAGCGAGCGCGGGATTTGCCGAAACTGAGGGCGTTATTTCCTGATTGACTTGAACGGCGGATGATGAGCATTAAGCCGCCAATCAGGAGGACGATAATCATCAGTTGCACCAGCATCCCAGCGGCGGCGCTACTGTCTGGGGTGGGGTTGATTTCGACTTCAATGTCGGGGTTGTTGCGCAGTAGCCGCATCAGATCGGGGTTGTCTTCAAAAACCTGAACTTCTTGGGGTTCGTCTTCTCCTGGGAGGGTGACGAGGGCGGTTTGCAGGGCAGGATCGAGTTCAATGCGCTCAACTTGGCCGCTACGGACTCGTTCGATAAATTCGCTATAGGATAACTCACGGCTTTCGTCTTGGGCGACAACTGGACTTGCAATCACGGCTTGAACGACGGCCCAGGTGGCGGCGATCGCGGCCATACGGGTGAGAGGACGTTTGGGCGCTGGGATAGAGTCGGTATGACGCTGAAAAGCCGAGCGAAGCCGAGCGAAGGTCCGTTGACGAGTCATAGTTGGCGAGTCTTGGTGAGTAAAATGCTACGTTTAGTCTAGCTTATTTGAACTGTGGTGGGGGTTCGGGCGCGGGCGATCGCCTGGCTATTAAGAACGGGGGCCAGAACAGGGGCTAGAAAATCGGGAACCCCAAGACTCAACTAAGGGTTGGTCTTGAGGTTTTCCTCGCTGACTGGCATTGTGAGACTGGCATTGTGATTTCACAGCCGTTCGAGGGTTTTATTTGAGTTTGGCGAGTTTTTTGTCGCGCTGTTTTTGCTTTTTCTTCTCCCGTTTGGCTTTTTCTTTGCGTTCTTGTTCTAACCGTTTGGCTTCTAAGTCCGCTTTACGATGAGCTTCTTCTTTTTTCTCTAGGTAGTAGTCATAGTTGCCGTTAAACATCAATAGTTCACCGTTGTGAACTTCGACAATTTTGTTGGCAACTTGTGAGATGAAGTAGCGATCGTGCGACACAATCAAGACGGTTCCGTCGTAATCGAGTAGGGCATTTTCCAACATCTCTTTGGCTGGAATATCCAGGTGATTGGTTGGCTCGTCAAGAACCATTAAATTGACGGGACGCAACAGCATTTTGGCGAGAGCGAGACGGGCTTTCTCCCCTCCACTGAGGGCTGAGACGGGTTTGAATACGGTTTCGCCACTAAAGAGAAATTGTCCGAGGAGGGTGCGGACTTCTTCGTTTTTCCAGGTGGGAACTTCGTCATGAATAATGTCAATGACTTTACGATTCAAGTCGAGGGCTTCGGCTTGGTTTTGTTCAAAATAACCGGGGATAACATTATGTTTACCCAGGGTAACCTGGCCATCGATGGGGTGTTCCATGCCCATGATCAGCCGCAGCAGGGTGGATTTACCGGAGCCGTTGGGTCCGAGGAAGGCGATGCGATCGCCCCGTTCAATTTCTAGGTTCGCACCGAGAAACAGCAGATCTTCGCCATCGTAGCTATAGCTTAAATCCTCAATGGTGACCACGTCGCGTCCACTGCGAGGGGCTTCGGGAAACTTGAATTTGAGGGTTTTAACTTTGCCGACGGGGGCATCGATTCGCTCGACTTTATCGAGTTGTTTTTCGCGACTTTTGGCTTGAGTACTGCGGGTGGCACTGGCCCGGAACCGTTCGATGTAGGCTTGTTGTTTCTCGATCTCTTTCTGTTGACGCTCGTAGGTCGATTGCAGGGTGTTTAGGTTCTCGAACTTCTGTTCGAGATAGGCGCTGTAGTTGCCGAGATAGGTGTTGGAGACGCCACGCTCGGTTTCGACGATCTGGGTGCAAAGGCGATCGAGGAATTGGCGGTCATGGGAGACAATCACCATGGGGGTGTTAATGCCTTTGAGATAGGTCTCTAGCCATTCGATGGTTTCGAGATCGAGGTGGTTTGTCGGTTCGTCAAGCAGGAGCAGATCGGGGTCTTGTAGTAGGATTTTCCCTAAACTCATCCGCATTTGCCAGCCGCCGCTAAAGTCGCTGACGAGGCGATCGCCGTCGCTGGGATCGAAGCCGACTTCGGGGAGGATTTTCTCGATTTGGGCTTCGAGGCTATAGCCATCGAGGCCTTCAAATTGCCGTTGTAGGCGATCGAGGTCATGAATGAGTTGTTCGAGTTCGTCGGGATCGGCGCTTCCCATGGCCTCGGTGACCTGGTTGAGTTCATGTTGAACTCGGTTGGCTTCTTCAAAAAC
The DNA here is from genome assembly GCF_046483825.1 of Sodalinema sp. NCBI lineage: Bacteria > Bacillati > Cyanobacteriota > Cyanophyceae > Oscillatoriales > Oscillatoriaceae > Sodalinema > Sodalinema sp. Next base: position 9,783 of record NZ_JAWOCL010000222.1, on the reverse strand, counting down.
CGTCCAAAATTCGGCGCGGACGGTCCGACTCGGTTCAACTTCAAATTCTTGGGTGAGATAGGCAATTTTGAGGCTGGCGGGACGCACCACTTCACCGGCGGTCGGTTCGATTTCTCCGGCGACAATGCGCAGTTGGGTGGATTTACCGGCGCCGTTGGCCCCTACTAAGCCAATTCGATCGCCGGGTTTGACTTCCCAGGTGACGTTCTTGAGGACTTCAATTCCACCGGGATAAATTTTCTTGATGTTTTCGAGTCGGAGCATAAAAACCTTCGTTACGATCGCAGGGAGGACGAGTCAGACGCTGTGACGCGAGTTGTCTGACATTGACTTAACTGTAACAAACTGTTACCGACATCCCCAAGGGGGGAGTTCAGGGTTATCGATGAGCGTTTAGGGGGGAGGTGGGGCGTCGCTTGGCTGCTGACGGATGGCTCGTTCGGCCCAGAGGCGATCGCTGGTAATCACGAGATCTAGAGCAAAGGCTTCACTAAATTTCTCGCGGAGGCGATCGTACATCAATTGGCGGATGCGATCATGGGCTAAGACTTGTCGGGTTAGCTCGTTGTTGGGAGCAACGATGAGATAAAGCTGAATATAAACCAACTCGCCAAAGCGTCCGACTCGTAGCAGTTCGCTTTCATGGGGAACGAGGCGGATGGGGCGATCGAGGAGCTTACGGACGCGCTGTTGCAGGCGGCGATCGCCTGAACGCTCTAACATCTCCAACCAGCCTTGTTTGGCCCAACGCCAAGGCTCTCGCACGGACAGCCAGACGACGACTAAGACGGCGATCGGATCGACGTAATGCAATACTGACTGTTCTGGGTCTCCGGCCATCACCACCAGTCCAAAGACGGCGGCGATCGCCAATCCCATGGCCCCTTCGACAAACCAATGACGAGCGTCAACGGCTCCTAGGGACAAAGACTGAGCGGGTCGTTGCTGTTGTCCCTGGAGTTGTCGGCCTTGGTAGCTGGCCAGAACCATGCCTCCTAGGGCCACGACCGCCCCGTAAATCAGGGCAAACAGCGCCCGCACCACTCGCCCGCCACTGCCGAGAGCGGCGATCGCTGCCAGTCCGGCAAATCCATAAATCACCAGAGACACGGCCCCCCGCAATACCTCTAATAAGGGTTCGAGGGCGGCATCAGCAAAGGGCAACCGTTCAGGATCGGGCTGGGCCAAACGACGGTTCACCTGTCGGGCCATCAGGGCAATCAGGCCATTGAGTGCTGATAACACGCCATCGAGAAGGATAACGTGCGATCGCGTCAGCAGACCAAAAACAACCCCCAACCCAGCTAAAGCGAAGTTGCCCCAAATTGCCACGCGCAAAATTTGTTCAGCGGGACGTTGAGCCAGATCGGAGTCAGCAGAAGACATCATATCGACCTCATCGGTTCGACAAAGAAAGACAGAACAGACAGGACATTATAAACTATCCTAACCTTTATATCGTAAACGTTTTGGCATTTATGACCGTCCTTTTTTAACTGTCTATTATGGTCATCCTCTCCTGAGCAGTCCCAGCTAACTATCCAAGCTAACTACTATTGTCCTGAATCTTAACGGGAGCCTCAAACTTATAGCCAACACCGCGCACCGTTTGAATCATCGAGGGTTGATTGGAATCCCCTTCAATTTTGCGGCGGATTTGCCCAATATGGACATCAACCACCCGCTGATCTCCGACATAATCGTAATCCCAAACCTCCTGTAACAATTCCGAACGCCGCCACACCCGACCGGGGTTGCGGGCCAAGAAATGTAGCAAATCAAACTCCAGGGCCGTCAGAAGAATGGGATCATTGCCCAAGGTCACCTCACGGCTGCCGGGATCAATCAACAAATCTCCCAAAACAATCCCGTTTTGAGGCGTGGGCGCGACACTACGCTGTCGTTTTAACACCGCTGCCACCCTCGCCCCTAACTCAGCTAGGCTGAAGGGTTTGGTTAGATAATCATCTGCCCCTTTCTCGAATCCACGAACAACATCATCTTCATCACTGCGACTCGTCAGCATCATAATATAGACCCCCGTGCGTCTTTGCATTTCCTGACAGAGCTGATAGCCTGTCGTGTCGGGCAAATTCACATCGAGAATGACTAAGTTCGGGTTGAGCCGTTCAAAGAGGGCAAGGGCAGTTTTGCCATCCTCGGCGGCTTCCACGACATAGTCTTCCTGCTTACTTAAGAAGCGGTGGATTAAATTCCGAACTGCGATATCGTCATCAACGACCAGAATTTTGGCGGGAGCCATGACCACACTTGCTTGTCTTAAACCTGAATCAAACCAATTGTACGGGAGTTCGGGCGAGTCATGGAAAATATCGCCAATGACACCACACCGAAGACGGTACGACAACCTGATTAACTCTATTATCGGACGAATTGAGGCAAACGCACAACTAAAGACCCTTAATTTGGGAAGTTTTCTGGCTTAAAGCCTGCTGAATTGAGGGAGCGCCGAGTAAAAGCCGCAACGCCAACTTCCCCATAGATGACTAACATGATATAGCACATTCAAGCTGAATCAAGGGATGTCCAATTCTCAACTCAATCTCAACTTCGGTGACGGGTCCGTTTCCCTGAGCTTTTCCAAGGAGGCCGCCCAGGATTTACAAGGAGCCTTACGGGAGTTGCTCGGGCGACTCAAAGCCGTGGCGACGAACCCGGCTGGGGGGTCCCAGCGGCCAACACCGCAAAAGCCCATGGAGTACCGGCATCAAGGGCCGGTCTTTCTTGAAGTTTTCTGTAATCCCAATATTTGGGCCAGTCCCTTCGCGGCCAAAATCCTGCTGACGGTCCGAGATGAGCGGATTCGCTTAACCACGGAGGTGGATTTGACCCAAGTCCTCGAAGATCTCGAACAGTATTTGCAACAGTTCGACGACTAGCGAGAGCGCAAAACTGATGCGACGCGATCACCAGGACATGAACGAGGGGCAATGGAAGGGAGGGGGATTCCGGACAATTCCCCTCGTTTTTTTTCTGGTCTTTTGACGCAACCTGGGTATAATAAGTTTTGTGCTGGTGTAGCTCAGTGGTAGAGCAGCTGATTTGTAATCAGCCGGTCGCAAGTTCAAATCTTGTCACCAGCTTTTTGGTCAATTAACGGTTCGACCTGTCCAGGGCTGCCCCAGAGGACGGTTTCGTGCTTGTAGATAGCCATGCCCGGTTTGGCCCCTTTGGGCTTATAGACATATTTGGGCTGGGCATAGACCACCGGGGCCGCGTCACTATCGCGGGCGCGACTGTAGTAGGCGGCAATGTTGGCGGCAAATTGCAGGTCTTGGGCGTCAGGTTGGCTGCCGGGGGGAACCCTTAGCAAGACGTGACTGCCGGGGATTTCTTGGGTATGAAACCAGAGATCGTAGTCGTTGGCCAGGCGGAAGGAGAGTTGGTCGTTCTGGCGGTTGTTGCGACCGACGAGGAGATCTAAGCCGCTGGGGGTCTGGAAGTGATGGAAGGGATCGGGGTTGTTGCTTCGTTGCGGACGGTATTGGGGTGAGGCGAGATAGTCTTGTTCGACGAGTTCGTCGCGGATGTCTTCGAGGGCGCTGAGGTCGTCGGGCTGTTGATAGCGATCGAGTTGGTCGAGGGCGGCTTCGACTTGTTGCAGGTAGCTTATTTCTGCTTCTGTGGCGCTTAGGAGGGGCTGAACGGCTTGTTTGGCTCGTTTGAGTTTTTGATGCCGTTTATAGAGCGCCTGGGCGTTGCTGACGGCATTTTTTTCGGGGTCTAGGGGGATGGTGATGGGGTCGCCGGTTTCAAAGTCGGCGAGGGTGATTTCTCTGAGGCCTGGGGTCCAGTCTTGGAGATGGGCCATGAGTAAATCGGCTTGTTGGCGCTGTTGGTCGGCGTCGTGGGACTGTTGGAGTTTGTCGAGGAAGGTTTGGCGCTTGGTGTTGAGCTTCTTTAGGGTTTGGCTGAGTTTTTGGCTGAGTTGATGTCGCAGTTGTTGGAAGAGTTGTTGGTTGAGGCGATCGCGGTAGTAGCGATCGATGAGTTGCTGAATGTCGGCGACGGGGGTATGGGCATCCCAACCGAGGACGCTGTAGCCGGTATCGGTCCAGCCCGGTTGAAAGGTCTGGTTTTCTAAGATTTTCAGCCATTCTTGCCAACTCTCAAAGAGGCGTTGCCAATCGGCGTCGCTGAGTTGGTGGGTGGAGGTGTCGGGGTCGAGGTTGGCCCGGGCGCACAGCGATCGCACCAGGGCGGAACTCAGCCCACGATAGGGGGCCAGCAGGTTGCGCCGCAGGGAGTTGGGAATCAGGCTAATCCGCTCTCGCCAACGTTCAAAGGATTCGTCGAGTCGGGGGGTGGCCCCGGTCATGGCTGGGGGCGGTTCGTAGGGTTGTCCGGTGAGAATTGGCCGCAGGCGCGATTGTTGGGCGCTGACTTGATGGGCGGCGGTGATGATGAGGTTCTCGGCGTTGGTGAGGATGACGTTGCTATATTTGCCCATGATTTCGACGTAGAGATGTCCGGTGAGGGGATCTCCGGGACGGCGGGCAAATTGGAAGTCGAGGACCCGTTCCCAGGGGGAGATGGGGGTAACGTCAACCAGGGCTAGGCCCTTGAGTTGGTGGCGCAGTTGGTCGCTGAAGGTGAAGGTGTCGGGAACTTTGGGGGGTGGGCTAGTTAGACATAGATGGGCGGCTTGGGGATGCCAAGATAGCCGCAGCCAGCCGCGACGGTCGAGGGTGCGTAGGGCTAGGGCCAGTTGGGTGCGATCGCTTTGAATGACTTGTTCAAGACGAGCGGGAAGCCAAGATGTCCGGAAATCGGCATAAATGGCGCAAAGTGTGGTGAAATCGACGGGTTGCACAGGACGGGTGAGGGGCTGAAATCTTTATAGGAACTTGAATTGAGCCGATGGCGTTGGGGGAGATGACCTCGGCTGAGGAGGGGTGCGATTTTTCTGGGATTTGCGCCACCTCAGCCAAAATTTTGGATTCTATCTACCATGAGAGTTAGATACTGTCGTTACTACCCTCCTCACACGAGATAGCCAAGGATTAATCATGGATATTCAGCTTATTAACATCGGCTTTGGCAATATCGTTTCGGCGAATCGCGTTGTTGCCATCGTTAGCCCCGAGTCGGCTCCCATTAAGCGTATCATTATCGATGCCAGAGAGCGGGGTCAGTTGGTGGATGCCACCTATGGCCGGCGAACTCGTGCGGTGATTGTGACGGATTCGAGTCATGTGATTCTCTCGGCGATCCAACCCGAAACCGTTGCCAACCGCTTTGTTTTCAATAAAGATGGTAAGGAGGCTCACACGTAACAGCCTGGCGCTGTAGGTATTGACCCCACAGCTACGTAATTTAAGATCGACCATTCTCGAAGGAATGGCCGCGACGACATCATGACCGTTGGAAAATTAATTGTACTGACTGGTCCGAGTGGGGTTGGTAAGGGGACGTTATTGCGATCGCTGCGCCAACGCCACCCGGAACTTTATTTGTCGATTTCGGCGACGACTCGTACTCCCCGTCCGGGAGAGGTCGATGGGGTGGATTATTATTTTCTCAGTCGGTCTGAGTTTGAGGAGAAGATTGCCCAGGATGCGTTTGTTGAATGGGCTGAGTTTGCCGGAAATTATTATGGAACCCCACGCCAATCCTTGGAAACTCAGATGGCGCAGGGTCATTGGGTGATTTTAGAGATTGAAGTTGAAGGCGCCCGCCAAGTGCGTCGGACGTTCCCCGAGGCGTTGTTGGTGTTTGTTCGTCCTCCTTCGTTTGCGGAGTTGGAACGGCGGCTGCGGGGGCGCGATCGCGATTCGGAGGACGCGATTCAGCGACGACTTGAACGGGCGAAAGAGGAACTTCAAGCGGCCGACGAGTTCGATGTACAGGTGACTAATGCAGTCGTTGAAGAGGCGATTCGGGAGCTTGAAGCGGCGGTCTTTGCCTAGCTAAGCGGATGAGTGAAGACTTGAGGAAGACTAGATAGAAGAGCGATTAGGAGAAGGCGCTGATGTCGCTACCGCAGGTATCTACGAGGTAGCAGAGGGCGCGGAAGCGTAACTCAACGAAGCGATCGTAGAGGGGGTTGAGTTTACACATGGGGGGAATATGGAACAGGTGATGTCCCCAGAGGCTGATGTCTCGTTCAAAGGGACATTGGGCGGGAATCAAGCGCACGATCGCCTCAGCGACTTGTGGGCTGTTGATTTCGAGGGATGCAAGCCAGCCATCGATGGGAGCAAGCAATCGGTTCACAATACGAAGCATGGCATTCTCTACCAAAGTATCAAAGGGCGACATGGAACAGGAGGCGATCGCCCTTGGGCATTTTATCCTCCTAATTCCACCCTACGAGATTAGACCATAGATTCCGTAAAGAAACCATATTAAATTCGATATTTTTTGTAAAGGTTAGGTAAAGTCCGAGAATCAAGGCTCGCTTTGGTATCTTTAACTACTAATTTTCTCAATAGTTCTCAATAGGGGGAGATTTAGCCAATCGATCTTTCACTCAACATCTCCCTATAAATGGGTCTTCTGGATCTACGGTGGGATTTGTTACATAACATACAAAATTGTAGGGGAACCCACCCCTAGCCCCTCCCAGGAGGGGATTTTTCGCCCCTACAGTAACGGGTGTAATCTGCCATAAATTTTCCTTATCACCCTAAACCCAGAAGACCCCTATAAATTCTCCCGCTGAACCCCTATCATTGACCCTAACTGGGTCAGATCACAAGGGTTTCAACGGGAGTCATGGAGTTCACCAAGAGAAATGAAACGATGGCCAGTTGCAACCTACCACTTCAATAAGTTGAACTGCTCCATATCGATGGTGTCGCGATTGCGGTAAATGGCCAGGACAATGGCTAACCCAACAGCGGCTTCAGCGGCGGCGATCGTGATCACAAACACTGAAAAAACTTGTCCTTTGGCATCCGCATCCAAGTAATTGGAAAATGCCATTAGATTCAAGTTAACTGCATTTAAGAGCAGTTCAATGGACATTAACACGCGCACAGCATTACGGCTATTAATCAGCCCATAAATACCGATACAAAACAAGGCTGCGGCTAAGAGTAAGAAATATTCAAGTTGTAGTTCCATAAAGCGCTCACAAGGCTCTCAAACGGTATGCAAAACTTTGGAAATTGATGCTCACGAATCAGAATCATCAGGGGATTCACCAATCGCACCAACCGGTTCTCGCGGCCGTTCTGGTAGAGTAAACACAAACTCCTGCTCGGAATCCAAATCAGGGATAAACTCACGGCGAGCCAAGATAATCGCCCCAACCATTGCGATGAGCAATAGCACCGAGACTAACTCAAAGGGCAACAAGAAATCACTAAAAAAGTGTTGTCCGAGACGCAGCGCCGTACTTGGGATCGGTTCAATGGTCTCTAAGACCGCCCAAGAGGTGGATTGAATCATCGTACCGAGTAGCGCAAACAGACCCACACAGACCAAAGCGGTGGCTCCTTTACGGAACCAAGGATTCTTCATTGGCTTAAAGATCTCGTTTTTATTCACCAACATAATGGCGAAGATAATCAGCACGTTCACCGCACCGACATAGACGAGGATCTGAGCGGCGGCGACAAAATCTGCATTCAGCAGCAGATACAGGCCCGCCATACTGACAAAAACCCCGCCCAGGAGGAAGGCCGAATAGACGATATTTTCCAGTAAGACCACGCCCAAAGCAGCAGCGATGGTCGTCGCGACTAAAATTCCAAATGAGACGATTTGAACGCCTTCAGCTAAATTCACAGCTTTTTCCTTTATTTCCTTACAGGCTTAGCAATGGTATCGCCGGAAGGGCTGAGGGGCGAGGTCATCCCGCCCAACAGGGTATCCAACCGTCGATGGGGGTGCGATCGCGGGGTCGGATCAGTTGTTCTCGGACTCAGCGCTGGCTGTTTCCCGCTCAGCCTTTTCCGCCTCGATGTCTTCGAGGATGTCTTCAGGACGACGGCCCGCACGTTGAGATCCTTTCGGTAAATCGTGGGGATCGGTGACACCCTTGGGTAAGTATGCCAGTTCTCGCATCGGTTGTACCATCGGATCGAGAGTCACTTTTTCAGGTAACCGCCCGAGGGCCACGCTGTCGTAGTTGAGTTCGTGGCGATCGTAGGCACTGAGTTCGTACTCTTCGGTCATGGACAAACAGTTGGTGGGACAGTATTCGACACAGTTCCCGCAGAAGATGCAAACCCCAAAGTCAATGCTGTAGTGGTTGAGTTTCTTTTTCTTTTGTTCTTTGTTGAACTCCCAGTCCACAACCGGCAGGTTAATCGGGCAAACCCGCACACAGACTTCACAGGAAATGCACTTATCAAACTCAAAGTGAATCCGACCTCGATAGCGTTCCGAGGGGATCAGTTTTTCATACGGGTACTGGACAGTAACCGGGCGACGACCCATATGGTCGAAGGTCACTGCTAACCCCTGGCCAATGTACTTGGCCGCTTGGAATGAATCTTTGGCGTAGTCGCTTACTTGTTTGAGAAACTTCAGCATGGTGTTCTCTCGTATAATCGTGATCGTTGCGTCCCCAAGGGGCAATTTAGCCGCCAAATGCAACGGGGAAGGCCAGTTTGAGGGCGGCTGTAATCAGCAAGTTGGCCAAGGAGACGGGAAGCAAGAATTTCCAGCCTAGATCGAGGAGTTGGTCAATACGAACCCGAGGGGTTGTCCAACGCAGCAAAACGGCCAGAAAGACGAACAGGTAGGTTTTCATCAAAACCATGGTGATTCCCAAGGAACCGGTGACCACCTGCACGACGGGAGAAAATTCGTTGACTCCAAGCCATTGCGTCAAGGTTTCGACGGGGATGGGGAGACTCCAGCCGCCGAGGTAGAAGACAGAGACGAGGAGGGCGCTAAGAACCAGGTTAACGTAAGACCCTAGGTAAAACAGGGCAAACTTCATGCCCGTGTACTCGGTTTGATAGCCCGCGACGAGTTCTTCTTCAGCTTCAGGAAGGTCAAAGGGAAGACGCTCGGTTTCAGCCAGGGCAGCGACCCAGAAGATAACAAAGCCCACCGGTTGTCGCCATAGGTTCCAACTCAGGATGCCGTACTCGGCTTGTTGGTTCACAATGTCGATGGTACTGAGGCTGTTGGACATCAAGACGATCGCCAACACAGACAACGCCAGAGGGATTTCGTAGCTAATCGACTGAGCCGCAGCACGTAATCCGCCAATGAGGGCATATTTGTTGTTGGAGGAGTACCCAGACATCAGCAAGCCGATGGGGGTAATGCTTGATAGGGCAATCCAGAGGAAAGCACCGATACTGAGGTCAGTAATGACCAGGTTCTGCCCGAAGGGAACGATGAGATAGGACAGAAAGACGGGAATCACAACGATCGCCGGGCCAATGGTGAAGAGCCAGGGATCTGCCCGCGTGGGGATGATGTCTTCTTTGAACAGCAGTTTTAAGCCATCGGCAACGGGTTGTAATGTCCCCAAGGGGCCGGCAAATTCGGGGCCAACCCGCTGTTGAGCGGCGGCGGAGATTTTCCGCTCTAGCCAGACGGTGACTAAGACACCGACGGTGGCTGCCACCAACATCAGTAGCATGGGGACGGGCATCCAGATGACTTTGGCCAGTCCAGACGGGATACCAAAGCCCCCGAGTATCTGGATTACACTACCTTGGAGGTCGATTCCTGATTCCATATCAACGGATAAAATATGAAGATTTCTTACCAATACTGTTTCCATAGTACCGTCAACGGGCGATGGGGGGAAGAAGGGGGGAGGGGGGAGGCAAGAGGCAAGAGGCAAGAGGC
>NZ_JAWOCL010000249.1:0-26232 GCF_046483825.1 Sodalinema sp. | reverse complement strand
AGTCCCCCGCTTCCAACGTTGCAATAAAGAGCATTTTCAATTCCGCAAGCCTCCTTCGGGAGAAAAATATCAATAGTGGGGCTGGGCGTCTTCCTCACTATAAAAAGCTCGAATCGGCTAACCAGAGGTAAAACTCGCGCCGTGGGAGAAGCCCGCACCGTATGCTTGCATCGGTGTCGGGAGTACGTCACATTTCATCAAAAACAGGTTTAACAAACCCAAACCCTCGTCGGGTGAGCAATTTATTGCCCACCCGACGTTTTGTTGAGGATTTCCCCCTATTCCCGGTTCCCTATTCCCGGTTCCCTATTTCCCCCCTATTCCCTCGCGATCGCCACACAAGTGGCCAAATCCGCCTCAGTTTTCACCGCTTGAGGAGTGATATGAGTGGCACTGCTACGATAGCCTCGCGCCCGTAATCGCGCCAATAATTGCTCACGGGGCAACATATCCCGGCCACTACGGCGGCCAATCTCACCAAGGCCGTAAAAATAGGGGGGTAAGTCGGCTTCGGCGATCATCGTTTGCAAGAGCTTTACTCGCGAGGGCCAACCTTGCTGCTGGGCTAAAGTCTGCATTCGGTGCAGGTACTGGCGATCGTGAAGCGCTCCTAACCACAGGGGGCCACTGAGAACCCGAGACTGTCCATCTCGTGAACAGGGGGAGATACGCCCCAATTGTCGCCAGGTGACAGTTTCATATTCGCCGCAGTCATGACAATAGGCTAAAAAGCCATAGTTGGCTTCCGTTAACTGTTGTCCGCTCACCAGTCGCAACATCACCCGATAGACAGAGTGAGCATAAAGCGAAAATAACGGTATGACTCCCAAGCCTTTAGTCGCGGCTTGCTGCTGGGTGCTACCAATGAGTAAGCGTAACCCCTGTTCATGGCCACTGGGATGCGATCGCCCGTAAGCACCATACACCCGCAGACTCTGTTCCCGTTCGTGACCCGTGGCGGTGCGGCCATCGGTACTGGTGAGATAGACGAGTCCCCCCAGGCGAACCGCCCAGAGACTGGTGTTGAGAAAGGGAACCGGCGAGCCAAAACTATCGACATCGACGAGATCATAGTAGTCGCGGCGATCGTAGCATTGGAAAAACACCCGGTTGGCATCTCGGTGCTGAATTTCCCCGGCCTGGGCCGCCAACATTGGCCCTAAGTTCTCCTGGAGAATCCCATTCATCTCGGGATTTCCTTCGTTAGCTAGAACCCAATCCGCGCCGCCTTCGAGCCAATAGCGCAGCGATCGCACCCCACAGCCGGCCATACTATCAAGGACTCGCAACTGGCCGCGATCGCCCTTCTCCAACTGGGCCGCCAGAATCGCCAAATCCCGCCCAACCTGGCTAGTACGGCGATAAAATCCTTGACCAACCTTAAAGCTGGCCCCCCCTTCGCGATGGCTCATCTCAGCCTCAGTCATGACAAGTTAACCCAGTTATTAACCCAGTTAAAGCGGATCATCGTTGACAACTTACTGGCTGACATTCTTACCCCTACATCTCGACCCTGATATCTTGACGGTCTAAGAACATATGGTATAGTCGAGCCAAGTTTTGGAGACGTCTCGGAACTCTCCCCAACGCTTCTGGTTCCCTAGCCCCATTGAAACCGCTTAAGATTCAATGACCTCCCAATTTACCTCAAACCTCAATCCTGATGAAATCAAAGACTTGATTTCCCAGCTTTCGGCCGAGAACGTCACCGACCTCAAAACCGGTTTAGAACATTGGTTGGATACCCCCGACTCGTCTGCGAGGGAGGGAGTCGGCTTGAGCGCCTCTCCAGAACCCTATGAGCTAGAGGAGCGACATTCGCTCTAATCTTGGCTCTAATCTTGGCTCTAATCTTGGCTCTAATCTTGAATGTACTCTGTCCCTGAGAGGAGTGCCGCCTCAGCCTTAACAAACTCTCGTCCGAGATAGAGAGCATGATCCAAATAGGTTAAGGGGGCGGGATCGGCTTGTTCCGTGATTTTCATACCCAGTTCTTTGGCTGTTCTCCCTCGATAGATAGCAGTTGGCCGGCGTTGCGCCCCTCCCTGACAGGGAATCGGCTCTCCCGTGTCGGGGTCTACGGCTAACCCTTGATCGTTGATGTCATTACTATAATGCTCAGCGCAGATTAGCCCCGCTTCACGGTCCAGATAAATTAAAAAATAGCCCGCTGGATCAAGGTTGATAAACCGCTTGGAGAGTTCATCGTCAAATGCGGCTAGGTCGTCGCGGCTATACGTCTTAGAAATCATCATTGTATCGGGATTAAATTTGCTGAACTCACTATCTTAGCCGATGATTGCGGCTAAAACAAGGTCGGACATCCAGTAATCATTAAAAGAAGTTTAAGAAATGTAATAGTTCCCCAAACTCAGTTTTTCTATGCCAAGATGGTCGTCGCTTGGGTTGAAACTATCCCCACGACCCATCAATAACAATAAGCCTGCCTACGTAAACCTTGCGTTGTCTCTTTATAAAAGACGTTTACGTATTCCTCGGATCGAGGAGGCTTTACTATCGTGAATTGGTTTAATCCCTATCGTTGCCGAACCGGGTTAGTCACGCTAACCCTGAGCCTTATTGTCCTATTGAGTCTCCTCATCTGGGACAGTCAGCCGGCTTGGGCTCATCGTCCTCATCATGTGGTGACTGACGTTCAAGTCTCCCCTAGATTTAGCGAGGATCAAACCCTCTTTATTCTCGTCCGTAACAACTTATATAAATCGATCGATGCAGGGAACTCCTGGCAACGACTGGTCGACGGACTCGATAGCGCAGGACTGTCGGGATTGGCTCTATCGAAGCAGAGCCGCGATCGCTTATATCTAAGTACCCGAGGAAATGGGGTGTATCGCTCCAACGATGGCGGTCTGTCTTGGACGCAACAGGTGAATGGCTTAAGCCGCCTTGAGCTTGAGGCGATCGCCGTCTCCCCGAACAACGAAAATCTGCTCCTCGTAGCCGGCCATGATGGAGGTCTCTATCGTAGCGAAAACGGGGGAGAGCAATGGCAATCGGTTTGGATGGAGAACCAACCCATCACCAGTTTGAGCTTCACCCCAGACAATCCTCAAGTGATCTTTGCCGGGACCGCCGAGGGAGAGGTGCATCGCTCTGATGATGCTGGCATAACTTGGGTTCGTAGCAGCCAACTTAATGAGGCTGGGAATGAAACTGGGGCAATTACGGCGATCGCGCCCTCTCCCGACTTTAGCCAAGATAATCAGCTTTGGCTGGGAACCGCAACAGCCGGGGTGTTCTATAGCGGCGATGGCGGAAATCAGTTCGCGGCCATCGACTCAGATTTACCAGATTTACAGATTACAGATCTCTTGGCCCTGGCCCCAGCGGGGGGACAACCTCAGTTGCTGCTGTCAACCTGGGATGCGGGCTTTTTTCGCTCCGACGATGGCGGCCAAACCTGGAACCCGGCCCAAGGGGAGTTAGCCAAAGATGGTCAAGCTGATGAACTCGAAGAACCTCACTTTTATGGCTTAGCCACCTCCCCCACGGCCTTAGCTGAGGGCTATGTCTTTATGGGGGGGTTTAATAGTCTCTATCGCTCTGAAGATGGGGGGCAACAATGGCAACAGCTCGAAACTCTCTCGCCGGACATTGTCATGGCCTTTGATATTTCCCCCAACTACAGTCAGGATCAGACCCTGGCGTTGGGAACCTATGTTAATGGCCTTTATCTCACCAAGGATGGCGGTCAGAGTTGGCAACGCCCCAGCCGAGGTCTGCATCTGCCCTGGTTTACGAATAACTTTAATCAGCCGCATCAAGACCCGCGCCGTTACTTCCATGTCGCATTTTCCCCGAACTACGCCAACGATCAAACCCTCTTTGCCTCGGTTCTCTGGACGAAACTACTGCGATCGACCAATGGGGGCCTGTCTTGGCAGGTGCTGGCCCTACCATCGGAAACGCGAGGGGTGACTCTGGTGGTCTCTCCGAACTTTGCTGAGGATGAAACGGTCTATGTGGCCGGACAATATGGCAAGTTTTTTCGCTCCGACGATGGCGGTCGTCATTTCCAAACCGTGGCGGATATTGGTGCCCCTGGTGGCAATGATGCCCCCTCCTTTGTGGCGTCCCCCAATTTCATTGAGGATGGGATCTTACTGGCCACTGGACCGGGAGGGATTTATCAATCGAGCGATCGCGCCGAAACCTGGACTCGTCTTACCTCAGACCCGGCCTGGGACACCCGCCGCAATCTGCAAATTGCCATCTCTCCCAACTATGCAGCCGATGGAACGATTTTTGTCGGGACCAATGCTGGGGTCTTTTGGTCAGCGGATGCCGGTGCATCATGGCAACCGTTGGCAGGGTTAGCAGACTTTGCCGATGACTATATTGAGGCTATGGCTGTCTCGCCGGAGTTTGAGAGCGATCGCACCCTCGTTACCAGTATCCGAGGTCGGGGACTCTGGCGCAGTCTCGATGGCGGTCAGAGCTTTACTCAGATTGGAGATAGCAAACTTCTCTTTTCAAAACTCAACGGGATTCCCTCGGCCGGGATGGCGATTCAGTTTTCCCCCAACTACGGCCAAGACAACACCCTCTACGCTATGGGAGATCCCAATACGGCTCTCTATCGCTCTCGGGATCAAGGGTTGACTTGGGAAACGCTCAGAGTGCCGGATCTGCAACTGGCGGCTCCTAGCTTCGTTGAACAGGGACAAATTTACGCGCAAGTCTATCGCGGCCGGATTCTCCGTTTTGGCCTCGCTGCTGCTTTAGGACTGGTGAGTTATGTGGCGTTAAGCTGGTTCACTCGTCGCCGGACGTTGCCGATGCCCCGTGCGGTGATTCCTGTGATTGGAACGGTTGTTATCTTTAGTAGCTCTCTGGTGATTCTGTTCAAGTAATTCCCGCTGTTGGTAGCGTTTCTGGGGCGATCGCGTTTCACGTTATTGAGTTTGCCATGTTTATTATCTTACCCATTCTGGCTTGGGGCGGCTTCTTCCTCATCCTACAACAGCACCACCGTCATCCTTGGCGGGAGGCGCTGCTGCGATCACTGGTGATCTGGGGGGTCACGCTAACGGTGATCACCGAACTGTTGAGCGGCTTAGGGCTATTTACTCCTCTCGGGGTTGGAATCGCCTGGCTGCTGGTGATTGGACTCTGTACTTTCGTGATGCGTCGCTATGGGGGCTTAAGGGTGAGTTCAGACCCCGCCTTGGTGAAACGGAAGCCGTTTCGTTGGCCATTGCCCCTGTTTCCCTCCCTTTTGCTGGCTGGGGTGGCTTGGATTGTGGTGATAACAGCCGGGTTGGCGATCGCCTCGGCCCCCAATAACCCCGACTCGATGCGCTATCACCTCAGTCGGGTGATGCATTGGCAACAACATGGCACGGTTGCCCATTATCCCACTCATAGTCTCAAGCAACTCTATCAAAATCCTGGCTCAGAATTTGCGATTGCTCAGTTTCAGCTTCTCAGTGGTGGGGATTATTTTGCCAACCTGGTGCAATGGGGCAGTATGGTGGTTAGCCTCGTGGGGGTGTCCCTGATCGCTCGACAACTGGGATGCGATCGCCGAGGACAGATCTTGGCTGTGGTGTTCTGTGCCACCCTCCCGATGGGGGTGTTACAAGCCGCCAGTACCCAAAATGATTACGTGGTTGCCCTGTGGTTGGTCTGCCTGACTTACTTTACATTGCTGATGCTGCATGTTGGCGTGACGGTGTCTACGGCCGTCTATATCGGGGCCAGTTTGGGGTTGGCTATCCTCAGTAAAGGAACGGCCTATATTTATGCCTTTCCTCTTTGTCTCGGCTTGTTGGTTTGGACGATTCAACAAAAGCGTGGCCGCGTCTGGCAATTGGGAGGTTTGGCAGCGGCGATCGCTCTCCTCTTAAATCTTGGACATTATCTACGCAATCTTGCCTTAACCAGTTCCCCTCTGGGGGTGAATGTGGAGGCAGAAACAAATAATATCCTCTCTCTACCAGTTCTCATTACCAGTATCTTAAAACAACTCTCACTTCATGCAGATTGGGTGCGGGCTTTACAGTTGCAAGATTGGATTGTTCCCACCACAGGACTAACTGAAAAAGTCATCAGTATTATTCATGATCAGTTAGGATTAGACATTAATAATCCAGCTCTGCTCAGTCCTAAAGTCAGTCGCTTTTATGTTCCCGCCATTTCTCAATATGAAGATACCAGTGGGAATCCGATACATATCATTCTCATTGCTGTAGCACTTCTCATCCTAGTGAGCCGCAAATCCCTACGCAAACAGTCCTATTTAGCTGAGGGGGCAATCCTCTTGGTTACCGGGTTTTTAATCTTTTCCTTTCTGTTGACTTGGTCACCTTGGCGCAGTCGCTTACATTTGCCCTTGTTTGTCTTGTTTTCTCCCCTGGTTGCCACGATATTGGTTCGGACTTTTCCACCAATCGTGACGGGCTGTATTGCTTTGATTTTACTGCTGTCGATTCAACCCTGGCTGTTTAATAATCAATTTAAGTCGCTCTTGGCAGAAAAATCTCTCTTTAATACTCCCCGCATTGAGCAATATTTCATGAGTCAAGGTCATCTCCAAGATCCTTATCAAGCCATGATGACTGAGCTGGATACTCTCAACGGCGGTTGTTACAACGTTGGTATTGGTAGTGAAAGCTTCTGGTTTGAATATCCTCTATGGATACTTTTACAGCAACATGGAGGACCGAACAGTCACCTCTACCATGTTGCGGTTGATAATCCGTCAAATCAGGCCAGGCTCAGCACTCACCCGCTCTCAGGAGCAACTCCAGTGCCTTGTGCTGTCGTCTTCCTTCAGCAAGACTCTAACGCGACGTCCCCAACCCAACTCACAACGGAATATGGACTCTATGAGTCGGTTTGGGCAACGCCTATTTCTGACAATAAGGGAACTCTTACACTGTTAACACCAAACTAATACCATTTTTGAAAATGCTTGCTATATACCTGAAACCGAGGAGGGCGAACAGCCATCCCTTCCTGGGAGGGGTTAGGGGTGGGTTCCCCGACAGACATCTATAGCACGACTTCTGAAAATTGGTAGAAGATTTTCTTAAGATATTGCTTTTTGTTGACTCATTTTTCTTGACAATATGACTTATTTAGTGTCACCTCAACACCTGCGCGAGCAACTTCGTCGTCAAAAAAATGCGGCGATTCAAGCTTACTTTCGGCAGCGGATTTATTCTAACTCAGAGCCAGAGAAGATTTGGGGGCGATCGCAACCTATGCGCATTCTCTTGATTCTCAGCCATATGCGATCGGGGTCTTCTTTATTCACTCATATTTTGACCCATAACCCCGCCATTCTGGGCTATGGTGAAACTCACATCACTTACCAAACTCCCCAAGATTTCAAGAAACTCATCACCGATGTATATTGGCAATGCCACGACTTTAGAAAACTCAGTGATCTAAAACAGCTCAGGATGAACCATCAATATGTCTTAGACAAGGTTCTCCACAACCACTTACTCTCAGATCTTGCCCTCCTCAATCATCCCCAAGTCTCGATTATTTTTCTGATTCGAGAACCCGCTCCGAGCTTGGTTAGCCTACAAAAGTTAAAGCCGTATTTGAGCGATCGCCAACGATTTGACTACTACAAAAAGCGCCTCATTCAACTCGGAGAATACGCAAAATTTCTAAACAACAAGGAGCGCAGCCTATGGGTTACTTACGAGCAACTCTTACATCAAACTCAACCCGTTTTAACTTGCCTAAAACAATTCCTAGAAACTGATTCAGGATTTTCTGAACAGTATCAACTGCTCAAAACAACAGGAAAAAAAGGAGTCGGGGATTCTCAAGCAAAAATCAAGTCTGGCAAGATTATTCGCGATTCAAATGCGCCTATCGTCTCACTCCCCCCGGACATTGGCGAGGAAGCCGAGGCGATTTACCAGCAAACCTGCCAAAATTTATCAACCTACTGCACGGCAACTGTTTCTCTTGAATAAAAATCAGGAAAAACATAACGAAAAAGAATGAAGTTTCCAGAGTAAAATCAACCGCCGTAACACCAATGACTATTGATGAAATCAACCCTCAGAACACCATGAATGAACTAGATAAACAAAATCTTCACACACAAGACTCTCGCAGGATATCGACAGACACCAACCTGGTTTACCCATCATCCTCCGTACAAGCCACAGAAACCTGTTCTCTATCAATCATGGTCGCTCGGACGGATTTAGCGTTTATGATGCACACCATCCCCCATCTCGTTCGTGGCTGCAACTTCCCCTTCTTCAAACGGGTGTTAGTCATGGATACAGCACCCTTATCCGGTGATAAGGTCAATCGGCCTGGTGTGGGAACAATGGAGGATTTGCGAGCCGCTTGTCAGAAACTCATTGATGAGGGGGTTATGGATGAGGTCATTGAGATGGATTACTCTGAACCCTATCGGCGTGAACTCTATAAAAAACACTTCGGGATCTCAGAGATTCGTCCAACCCACAACTATAAAGGGTATCCTGTTCTCGGCTCAATCTTTGCCATTGAACATGTTCCTGGAGATTACATTGTTCACTTTGATAGTGATATGTTACTCCATCAACAGCCTGGATTTAATTGGATTGAATTGGGGATGGATTTACTTCAGCGTCGTGATGAGGTGATGTTTGTTCGTCCGTTTACCGGCTTTCCTTTGCCGAATGAAGACCAATTTCACCAAACTCAGTCTTATGACTACGACCCAGAAGGCTTTTATAAATTCACCTTCTTTAGTAGCCGGGCCTTTCTGCTGCAACGGACGAAATTTGAACGCTTACTCCCGATGCCGGTTTTATGGCGACGCTTTAAACGCAAGTGGCTCTGTAAGTTACCTCCTCGCGTTCTCACTAGCATTAACAACTGGACGGGCCGGGGAAAGTTAGACTCTTGGGAAGTTATCGTCTCTAACAAACTCAAAAAAGTCAATTGCGTGCGAGCCACCCTCGCTCATCGAGAAGCCTGGACCCTACATCCAACTCAGCGCGGCCCAGAATTTATCAATAACCTCCCAAGTATTCTCGATCGCATTGAACGCGGGCAAGCACCGAGGGAACAATCAGGCTATTATGATCTACAACTGGAATACTGGCTCTAGGGAAAACCCCGGTCAGGTGAGTCTCTGCTGGTTCTCTTGTCATTCATTGACAATCGGGCTATAATTTGCTGGACAAGCGTGGCTGATGCTATCCAATTCAACGCGATCGCATCACATCACATCTAAGTCTTGAAACCACACCAAAGGGATAGCGGCGGCTAAAGCTAAAGACTCCCTTTGGTGTCTTGTCCTGTTCTCCTTGCATGATTCTAATCTAACAATGAATCAATCCAAACAACATTTGAAAACAATTGCAGTTTGGCAACCCTATTTTATGGGAGGAGGGGCAGAAGCCGTCAGCCTCTGGATTTTAGAAGCATTATCCCCCCACTATGATGTCACGCTCTTTACCTTAAATTCAATCGATTTAGAGCGTTTAGATATTCTCTACAATACGCATTTAACGCAACAAAATATAACCGTTAAATCCCTCTTGCCCGACGCCTTAGATACGGGGCTGGTTAAACCCTTAATCGCCAACATTTCCAAAGTTCGCTCAGGGTTGATTCACTGGTCAGTGCGAGTCTTTAAGGAACTCACCCAAGACTATGACTTAGTTTTGTCAACTTACAACGGCTTAGATATGGGACGGCCGGGGATTCAATATCTCCATTGGGTTCATGTCGTTGACCCCAATCCCAAAACCATGAAACGATGGGGAAAAATCTTGATGAAAATCTCTGATTTTTCCAGAGAGCGCCTCCAGAAAAACATCACTTTAGCCAATTCCCAACATACCGCTAAGACAATTAAACAGGCCTATGGGATCGACTCTCGTATTGTCTATCCTCCGGTTGTGAGTGAAATTGAGGCGATTCCCTGGGAGGAGAAAGAAGACTCATTTCTCTGTAGTGGTCGCATTGTTGTCCCCAAACAACCCCATCAAGTGATTGAAATCTTGCAACAAGTGCGCGATCGCGGCTTCGATGTTAAGCTACAGATTACCGGCGGCGGTGGGGGCGCTTACCAACAGTCCTATGAACGGCGCATCAAGAAGATTGCAGCCCAGAACTCAGACTGGATTCAAGTCTATCAGGATTTACCCTACAAAGACTACCTCAAAATTCTCGCTCGCTGTCGCTATGGACTGCATCAAAAACCGGAACCCTTTGGTATTTCAGTCGCCGAAATGGTCAAGGCCGGTATGATTCCCTTTGTCCGCAACAAAGGTGGACAAGTCGAAATTGTGGGCCAACAGCATCAGGAACTCCTCTATCATCGACAACCTGATGCGGTTGAAAAGATTGTCGCTGTTCTGGAAAATCAAGAGAAACAACAGAGCCTCCTCAAGTCCCTCAAACAGCAGCAAGATCTCTTTTCTGTAGAACAGTTTATGAAAGAGATTCAGAATGTTGTCGCTGACTACTTTCAGGAATCCGAGTAACGTCCGGTTCAAGGGAATACGTGAGATACTATTGGTAGGTGAAGAGCAACGTGGTTGATATTGTTAACTATCATGTGAGACATTCGGTCAATATCGGTGATTTAGTCTCGTCTCCATTGAGTTATTTTGAGATTCCTGGATATCACCTTGAACTTAAAGACATTGATGAGTTGCTACAACAACCTCCTGGCCCCCATCATGTGATTATTGGTGGCGGTGGTTTGTTATTTCCACGCTTCCTTGAGAATCTGCAACAACTCCAGCAACAGCCTCAGCCGGGACGGGTGATTCTCTGGGGAGTCGGACAACAATCCTATGATAATCCCTCCGAGTCTTGGCGCAACTTTGACTATGCACCCTATCTTGAGGGCGTTGATTTAGCGGGGGTTCGTGATTATGATGTTGGCTTACCTTGGCTTCCCTGTGCCAGTTGTATGCACCCGGAATTTGACCGCCCTCGTTCTCCGAAACATGAGATGGTGGTCTTTTCTCACAAGAAATTCCGTCTCAACCTGAAGGGGTTGCCAACCTTTAGTAATGAACAGGTTGATTTTCGCGCCGTTTTGGACTTTTTAGGCTCAGGTGAAACGATTATTACCAGTTCCTTTCATGGGGCATATTGGGGAACCTTGTTAGGACGAAAGGTGTTGGCGTTTCCATTTAGTAGTAAGTTTTATGGCTTAAAGCATCGTCCAGGATTCTATCCTGTGGAACGCTGGCGACCGAAAAAGTATAAGATATCGTTGTTCGGGAAGACGCTCTACCAAAAGTTTTCCCAAGATTGGTTTCAATGTCAGACTGACAATTGGCAAGATTATCTTCACGATTGTCAGTCGTATCCCGAGAGTTTAGAGGAATGTCGAGAGCAAAATCGGCAGTTTTATCAACAAGTTGTTGAGTTGGTGAATGGTTCATCACTCGGCTAAGGGCGAACAGCAGCTTAACGATCGCTCGCTGAACACCGTTCGCCCCTACGGTGATTGGCCATTATCCATTAGTCTCAGAGGTTGCGGGAAGGCGTTTTTGTAGGGAGTCACTACGTTTTTGGGCAACGGAGTTGTCGGGTTCCCGTTTTAAGACCTCTTGATAGGCTTCTACGGCGGCGGCGTCGAGTCCTTTCTTTTCATAGGAAAACCCGAGATTACTCCAAGCGGTGACATACTCAGGTTCGATTTTTAGGGCTTCTTTATATTGACGAATCGCTAGGTCATATTGCTCCTGGGCGGCATAGGCAAAACCGAGGGCGTTATACACCAGGGCTTTATTTTCTTCTTCTTTTAGGTCTTTGGCTTTGAGGGCTTTTTGCAAGTTGAGGACGGCTTGGGAGTAGAGCTTTTTGTCGAGCAGAACGCCGCCGAGTTCATAGAAATCTTTGGCGGTGGCGTCTTTGCTGCGAACACGGCTTTGCAGGGTGGCGAGGGTTTTCTCGATGCGCCGAGTTCGTAAGGTTTGACGAATGACAAACCAAGCGGCAATGGCTAATAGCCCGACTAATGTTGCCAGATAAAACAGAGCGAGATTACTATCCATAAAGCAGAAAAAAGGGACTTAAAAACACGTATTCACAAGAGCTTGAAGGGTATTATAAAGCGTTATGGGGTCTTATAAGCCCCAATCTCTGGCGCGGTCTACTAACCAACCCTCTCGCTGCCAACGGACGATCGCACCATTGACGGCCTGCCGTAACGGTTCATACTCTAAGCCCTTGGGCATCATCACCGCTAGAGGAACCGAGGAGAGGCGATCGCCCAGGAGATGATAGTCTCGATCGCGTTGTTGCCAACCGCTGAGAACCGTTGCGTCGCCGGCAAAGGCGGCCACGGTTCCGGCTTCGAGTTCTTGGTAGGCTTGTTGGTAACTCTCGACGCCGACTAATTCTACGTTGGGGATTTGATAGCGGACGACGGCGATCGCAGCGGATTGATGCAGCACCGCAACGCGACGCCTCGGTAAGTCCGCTAGACGGCGAATCTCGGGCTGGCGAGTGATGATAGCCGTTCCGTCGAAGTAATAGGGGGGGCTAAAGTTCACCAGGCGCGATCGCCCAGGGGTATGACTCACTTGGGCAATCACCAGATCCACTTCGTCGGCCAGAAGCCAGGGGAGGCGATCGCGGTTGGCCACGGGCCGCAGTACAATCGCCTCAGCATCTCCAAGGAGGGTTTCGGCGAGGCGATGGGCGATATCGATTTCAAAGCCCTGTAAGCGTCCGGCTTCATCTTGAAACCCCAAGGGGCGCAGATTGTCCTTAACGCCCACAATTAAATAACCCCGCTGCTGAATCTCAGACAGAGGGGCGGCTTGGGCGACTCCCCCAGATAAGACCCCAGCTAACCGTCCCACAAACGGACGCGCCTCGAAAATGCTGAGTCCCACTAGGAGACTCAAACTCAGACCGAGACGCGCCAGCCGTCGATAATGTCCGTTGGGGAACGTCGGAGGACGTTGCATCATGGAAGAGGTCTCGGAGGAGGTCTCTAGGCGCTTTTGGCAGCAGCCACGACTTTGGCGAAGCCATCGGCATCGAGAACCGCCAATTGAGCCAACATTTTCCGGTTGAGTTGGATGTCGGCTTTTTTCAGGTCTCCGGTGAGACGAGAGTAGGTGGTCCCGTTGATGCGGGCGGCGGCGTTGATGCGGGTAATCCAGAGGCGACGGAAATCGCGTTTGCGACGGCGGCGATCGCGATAGGCGTTCCGTAGGGCCTTCATCACCTGCTGGTTCGCCGTGCGGAAGTTGCGGGAGTGAGATCCCCGGAAGCCTTTCGCCAGCTTTAAGATTTTTTTACGCCGTTTGCGGGCGACGTTACCCCGTTTAACTCGAGCCATGGGTTAGATTCTCCGATGGGTGGACCAATGGGTTTACAAATAAGGGAGCATTTCGCGGACGTTTTCAGCGTCACGCTCGTTTACGACAGCTTTGTTGCTGAGGTTCCGTTTGCGTTTACTGCTTTTGTGTTGCAGCAAGTGGTTTTTGAACGCTTTACGGCGCATAATTTTCTTACCACTGCCAGAGAGTTTAAAGCGCTTGGCGGCTGCTTTGCGGGTTTTGAGTTTCGGCATAATTGCAGAAATTTTGACACAGCATCTCATCATATCGCGATCGCCGCTCTCTAGGCAATAGGCTGGTCATTGGCTAAGGGTGGGGGTAATGGTGAATCATGGGTAATGATGGAAAATTAGGAGGTTGAGTCGATGATTGATGAGGGTGTCATTAAATATGAGTCGGTCTGGGAACGGGGGGAACCCTTGTCTGAGGCGGTTTTGGGGGAGTTGATGGGGTGGCGCGATCGCCTCTATGGGTTAGGACTGATTGGGGCCTATGAGAACGGGATTGGCTTCGGGAATGTCAGCCAACGCCTCGGGGATGGGGATGAGTTTGTGATTTCGGGAACCCAAACGGGCCATCTCCCCCACTTGTCGGCGAACCAGTACACGCGGGTCTGTGAGTTTGACCTGGGGGCGAATCGTCTGCGCTGTTGTGGCCCCGTGAAAGCTTCGTCGGAGTCTCTGACCCATGGGGCGATTTATCAACGTTGTCCTGAGGTTCGGGCCATTTTCCATGTTCACCATCGGCAATTTTGGCGGGGGGTTCTGCATCGGGTTCCCACGACGGGGGCTGAGGTTCCCTATGGCACGCCGCAAATGGCGCAGGAGATGTTTCGCTTATTTGAGGAGGAACACTTGGCACAGGCGCGTATTTTGGCGATGGCGGGTCATGAGGATGGGGTGATGAGTTTTGGGGAGAGTTTGGAGGAGGCGGGAGCGGTGTTGTTGCGGTGGTTTGAGGGCTAGTCTTGGGGTCCCAGGAAAAGCCGCCACCGATTATTTAATGCCATTTTTCAAAAAGTGTGCCATAGATATCTGTAGGGGCGAACCGCAAGTGGCGCGCCCTCCCTCGGTATTAATATCTGGCAAGCTTGTCAAAAAATAGTATAAAAATAGAATAAGTTTGTTTTTTGGGGTAAAAAAACTGGAGGGCGATCGCGGATGGTTTGAGGAGTTGAGGGGTGATCGCACTCCAGTTAAGTGAAGGGGAATTTCCCTTCAGGTTGAATTTATCGAATCTGTTGGAGAGCTTCTTGAACCTGGTTATAGGCGGCGGTGTTTCCTCGTTCTTGGAATAAACGTGCGGCTTGTTCTAAGTCGGAGATTGTGCCAGAGCGATCGCCCAACCTAGCCCGCGCTGAAGCACGACCTGCGTAGGCTATAACATAGTCTGGATCTAGGGAAATTGCCGCATCATAAGATGAAATCGCTTCGGTAAAATATCCTTGCTTTTGGAATAAACCTGCGGCTTGTTCTAAGTCCGAGATTGCGCCATAGCGATCGCCCAACCTAGCCCGCGCTGAAGCACGACCTGCGTAAGCTTCAGCATAGTCAGGATTAACTAACAGTGATGTATTAAATAACGAAAATGCTAATGAATAATTTTCATTATTTAAGGCTTCCAGGCCCATCCGGGCAGATTCTACATGATTTCGGTCTAGCTCATCAGCCAGAATGACGGGGAAAGCCTGGACGATTTCGGGAGCCATTCCGCCCAAGGTGATGAAGGTGGCGGTTCCCAAAATGAGACGGGACATCGAGTTGAAGAGGGTTATGTTTAACGTCATGAGGTTGTGTTGGTTTGGTGTGGTGTGAGAACAATTGGAGGGCTGATTTTTATCAATCCAGGCTGACTAATACTAGTCCTTCACTCAGGTATCATAGCCTTAATGACTGCTTCTAGGAATGAGGAACTAGCATAGCAGGTAGATAGATTCCTGTCCGGACTAAATCGTTTTTGCCCGGACATAGACTCATCATATTATGTAGAGTGATAGAATCTGGTTTTAGTTTTCAATAACTGTTCCCCTTTGTTCAGGATTTCGTAGTCTATCTTGCAGAGTTTGTAGAATTTGTCGGTGTTGATTTTCTTCACTCGAAGTGAGGGTGAGGACATTACTATTGTGACGACAAGTAAAGCCTTCTAAACAAATCACTGGTGCTGTAAATGGGTTACCTTGGTCATCAAATAACCTCTCCCCCTGCCTATTGATAATAGGGACCTCAACTCGTTGATAAACCAGTCGATCAGGCTCATTTAGTAATATGGATGCGAGAGAACTGAGATGCCTCGAAACCACACGACAACGAGATTCTAGATCAATCACAAAACCTGGTTCCGGGGTTATTCGTACTTGTCGTCGGGCTTCATCTCCTTGGTATGAGTAAACATACCTATTATTACCCACCACAGGTCCTGATTCAGGATTAGGAACCCATCGAATCAGATCATAAGACCCAGTAGGGGTGTTGATCACCGTCACCCACTGACCTTCATTTTGTACACACGAAAACGCTTGTGGATCATCAGGCGGGGCAGTTTGCGCAACCAATCCTAGCTGATACGTTTCAATTCGTGTAATAATTTCTTCACAGAGAGTCTCGCTACAAAGTTGTCGAGCTTGTTCTAGAGAGTTTCTGGCATAATCAAATTCTTCAAGACCAATTAAGATTTGTGCCTGACCAATCCAATTATAGGGATTTTCACCTTCTAGCTCAATCGCTTCATTTGCCTTATCCAATGCTGTATTGTCAAAGGCATGCCCTTTATAGCCAATCCGGGAAAAATAAACATATTGGTCTGCTAAAGCTAGTCTGAGTGAAGAATTGCTTGGAAGTGCGTTGACTATCTGATTCCAATACTGGCGTGCAGCAGAACCTTGTCCAAATTGATGAAGAAATCTTCCCAGTTCTAGGTAAGGTAGTAGGTTGTCCTCTCCTGCGCTGTCTTGGGCTGTCTCCCAAAGTTCTACCGCCCTCTGACGATAGCCTAGGCTATAAAGCTTATTACCTAGCTGCACATAGTTAATCGGAGCTAGCTGACTTTGGTTAATCACGTCAATAGCTTGTTCCCAATCAGCCTCTTTCTGCTGAGTTTGTCCCAAAACCTGATAGGTCGCTCCCCGCAAAATTAGGTTCTGAGCCATCCGTAAGCTAGACTCAGGAGATTGTGAAGCCTCAATTTCCTCTAACCTATTGCTATAGACACTCAAAGCCCGTTCAGCTTCTTCAATACAGGTAGATTGACTAATGCAAGAGTTATCTCCTGTGAGGTCAAATACACGTAGCAATGCCTGTCTATCTTGTTCCCAATTCGCATCAACTGAGCGCTCAAGGAGTGGATTTTCAACCCACCAATTTGTTATCAAGTTCCACCACCATGCCTGGAACCTTTCACCACGATTGATTCGCTCTACACTCTCTGTTATTCGCCTCTGACCTATAGCTGAACCCCCCTCAAGATTATGATATCGACTATCAAAGTTCGAAGGACTATTAGACTGAGCTAGACCGGTCAAAGGTATCGCAGCGGCTAATCCTAGTCCAGTTAACAAACCGACACTCAACTGGTTAAATTTCCTTAGCATTTGAACCTATAATTTATGCAGTGATTGTGTTTTCTCTTGCACCCTATGACCAGGATAGGCAGCATAAAACCGAACGTCAATTCATAAAGGTCAGAAAAAACAGCCTGAACTTTCCGCAAATTAGCGCAGGAAAAGTTCATAAAGTTCATAAAGTTCATGAAAATCACAAAAATTAAACTTAATTTGTCCGGAAATCTCATGAATTTGGAGTCATAAAGTTCATAAATACCCCGTTATCGTGGTATTTGGATCATCTTCCGGCAACCCCCCTATGACCCCAGCAGACACCCCCAAATTGCTGAACCTCGCTCAGACTCTGGTGTCTGAGCAAACCTCCAAACCCCTCAATGAACTGGAACTGGCGGTTCTTGAGGGAATCCTCCTGGGACAGACCTATGAGCAAATTTGTCAAAACCAGAACTTCGCTCAGGGGGTTGACTATATTCAAAAATGTGTGGCTTACCAACTACGGCGGCGGTTGACCCAGGCCATGAAACGAGGCGGCTACTTGAGCGAGGACGCCAATAACCTAAAAAAAAAGACCTCGCTCGTAAACTCCTAGACCTTCACAAACAACTCCAGACCCCGGCGACTCCCTCCTCTCCAACGCCAACGCCATCTCCCAATCCCACGGTGTATGGACCGCCTCCGTCACGACCTCACCATAATCTCCCGGCCCTGGAAACCAGTCGCTTTATTGGCTACGATCGCCAACTCAGTCAACTCCTCAACCTCCTCGGCGACTCCCATCCCGCTCATCGTATCGGCATTCACGGGATTGGCGGAATTGGCAAAACCACTCTGATTCTCGAAGCCGCCTATCGCTGTTGGCTTCAGGAACAGTTTGACGCCATTATCTTTACTTCCGCACAACAACAGCGACTGGTGGGCGATCGCCTCCTACGGCGTGTCAAACGCGATCGCCACCTCGGGGACATCTTCCACACCATCGCCCGAGTTCTCCAATATCCCCGCATCCTCGCCGCTGACTTTCAGATCCAATTTGAGCGTATTCAAGATCTCTTGAGTCATCGCCAAGTTCTCCTAATTATCGATCACCTCGAAGGCTTCGACGATGACGACGAGATCTGCGGCTTTCTCTACGAACTCCCCTCAACAGTTAAAGCGGTCGTCACCCGGCGCGACTATATGGCATTCGATATCACCATCGCCCTGGACTCCCTATCGCCCAAAAATGCCAAGGCGCTCATCGCCCATCAACTCCAAGAAAAGGGGATATCTGTGAACACAAAAGACCAGCAGCAACTCTATGAAAAAATAGGTGGTATCCCTGGGGCGATTCTCTACAGAATTGCACAACTGGTTGGGGGCTATACCTTAGATGACCTGTTAGCACCCCTAAATTTAGACACCTCTGATGCTCTCACTTGCTATTGTTTTGAACGTTCGGTGATGCCATTGCGGGGAACAAGCGTTCATCGCCTCCTCATGGCGGCGGCAATTTTCCCAAAACCGATGCTCGATATCGCCCTTTTGACAGTGGCGGCGGTCACTCAAACCGATGAACTTGCCCAGTTACAACGTCTATCTATGCTCACACAAATGCCAGATGGACGTTATGCCATGTTACCCCTGACTCGCAGTTATGCCCTCAGGGAACTTCAGCAAAATCCCGAGTTTGAGGAGGATGTCCGTCAGCGGTGGTTGGCCTGGTATCGGCAGTTTGTGGACACTCATTGTCCCGCAGATGCCAATCTTTCGGAACTGGAGACGGAATGGGAGACGCTCCTAGAGGTGGTTGACTGGTGTATGGGTCGCGATCGCTATCAAGATGTTCTCCATTTTTGGCGATATCTACATCAGGATGACGAGGGTCACGATGGAGACGGCGATCGCCTCAAGACTTTGATAATTCCCTTAGATTGGGACGCCTGGCTAATTCAGAAGGCCCAGATGCGTCAAGATTGGTCTGTTGCCCTAGAAGTGATGCAGCAGAAGGGTCCGAAACTCATAATACAAGAAAAACCGAATAATATTGACGAAGCTGAACAATGGCTTCAAAATGCTTATGACTTACAAGAATCCTGGCAACCCAAAAATAAATTTGATTTAATGATATTCATGGCAAATATACGAGCTGAACAGGAAGATTTTGCTGGTGCACTTCAATGGATAGCCGAAGGCAAATTAATTATTGAAAATCAATCAAAATCACATGAAAACCCTAGCAGTTCCAACCTTAAACGATTTAAATTGAAGCAATACAAAGCCCGCCTACTGTATACAGAAGGAGAAATACACTACAAACTAAAAAATAACCAAGCATCCAAAAAATGTCTTCAAGAAGCATTAACCATATCAGAATATTTAAACTTAGAGCAAGCCGAGTTTTTTAGCAAAAAATTACTCTCTAATATCGCCATTAAAGAGGGAGACTATGAACAAGCTGAATCCTTACTGAGCGACTGTTTAGAAATCGCTAAAGACAATCAAGATACCTACCGTACCGCCTTTTGTTTGAGGGCGATCGCCCAATTGGAGTTAGCACGAAATAATCCCAGCCAGGCGATCGCCCTGGTCAGTCAAGCCCTAAAACAGTTCGAAAACTTAGGAATGATGGTAGAACAACAAGAAACTCAAGTCCTCTTAACTGTGATCGAATCTGAAGGAACTACGATTTGAACCGGCTGGGCCTTCTAAGTGCAGCGTTGTATTGATTCAGCGAGTTTTTCGAGAGTAAAGCGGTGTCGCATTGGCTCGGAGAAAGGGTCGAGGCCCTGGCCCCCTCATCATCGCCCTTTGAGAGTCTATACCCTCGCTGAACGGAAACGGCGAAAAGCGCTTGACGCCCAACAACTGACGCCCAGTAACAAACGGTGCGCGACCAACGCCAACAACCTACGGCGAAACCCACTTTTCGTTGGATTATGCAGACGTTTCAAGGTCTTCACGAGATCAATGCTGTTAGCGGGTTTGAAAAATATTCTGTACCATCGGCTTTTTCACCTTCGCCGCTTCTCGATCTAACTCCTCAATTTCGCCACGGTCTAACATCCAACCTAACGCCCCCAAGTTTTGCTGAGCCTGTTCCACGGTTTTCGCCCCTGGAATGGGAATTGTCCCTTTCGCCATACACCAATTTAAAGCAACTTGGGCCGGAGTTTTCTGACGAGATTCGGCGATCGCCCCCAAACAATCTAGCAGCGATCGCGCCCCCGGCAAAATCTGCCGACAGACCACTCCCCGCAACCCCGAAGGGGTCTTCTCCGCCGAATATTTCCCCGTCAACAATCCCAACGCCAAGGGACTATACGCAATCAATTGAATCCCCAACTCATCACAGACCTCTTTCAAGCCCAACTCCGTCACTGGATAAGTCGATAGCAACGAATATTGCACCTGCAACGAAACAATTGAAATTCCCCGATCCGCAAAGCGACGATGCACTCGCCGCAGTCGTTTCGGTCCATAATTCGAGACCCCAACTCCCCGCACTTGTCCCGCTTCATATAAATCCATTAACCCGTCAAGTAAGGGCCATTCTTGCCAGGGTAAATAATTGGCGGTAGACCAGTGCATTTGGGCTAAATCAATCCCCCCCAAACGTTCTGCGGAAGCCTCCGCCGCTGCAATCATTGAACGGCGAGTGAGTCGCCAAGGATAGGGGGCTAACTTGGTGGCTAGACAAATTTCCGTTCGTTGCACCTTGACGGCGGTGTCACAGTAGCGTTGGGCGAATTGTCCTAATAATGATTCACTGCGTCCGCTGAGTTTTCCCGTTCCATAGGAGTCCCCCGTATCAAACAGGGTAACGCCGTTATCGACACAGAGATTAAAGACCTGTTGTAGACCGCTATCCATGCTGTCATCATACTCCCAAAGGAGGCGATTTCCCCAAGCCCAGGTTCCACAGCCCATCGGCGGTAAGTTTAAGGTGGTCATGGTCGTTTTTTTCTGAAGATTTGGTCTAAAGGTTTAGTCTAAACATTTTGCAAAGTTTGAGACAACTAACGGCTGAGTTTTGAGGGAGGAACAATGCCGCGATCGCAGAGGGTTTTGTCAATATCCGCTAACAGTTGTAAATCGACATTAGGGAGCGGGGACGGAGTCAACAAGTCCTGGTTTTTTAAAAACGAAAATGCTTGACAAAATTGCTCTTTTGTGCTAGTAAATTGAGATTGAAAATGAGCCGAAATAACACGATCGCAGTGCCATTGAGAAACCCGTTCCACCCAATCTAACGTCTCCTGAGGCGCACGATTGAGAATCAGTTGCTGCAACACCGGCGCCACCAACGGACGACCCTTTCCCCGCAGAGCCTCAAAGGAGCGTTGCCAATCCTGTTTCCATTGAAAGGGATATAAACCAAAATAGTTTTTACGAGAGCGATCGCCGACCTTAAACGCATCCCGAATCACCTGACCCCAGGGCGGTGTTTCCAAGACACTAGGGCGGAAATACGCCGCAAATAAACAGATGCGTTGCCACCCCTTACGGCGATTTTCCGGGGTATCTTCGACTACATCAAAAGGGCTATCTTTAGCGTGAAACAACAGCGGAAAACTATCAAGCTGAACGATCGCCGGTGGATCTTCAGGAATCGCAATCAAGCTATCCGTCAGGAGTAAACTACGGCTGGAGCGGTCATAGAGCGCCACTTCTCCAAACCAACCCGTTCCCAGATTAATGGGGCCAAGAACCTCCAGAGCGCATTGATCCGCAAACGGGAGTTGACTGGGTTCGTCGGGAATCACCTGAGTGCGATCGCGCGGAAGGCCCAACCAACTCAACGGTAAATTGAGAGGAAAACTCCACTGTTGCGGGGCGATATACACCTGCGCCTGGGGACAGGCCCGCGCAAACGGTCCCACAAACACCTTATGTTCCAACCCCGACACCGTGGGATGGATAATATAGCGCACCGGACCATGGTCCGCCACCAACTCATTGAGGAGAGTTAAACATTCCCGCGTCGGGGCGATGGGTGCATACACCAACAATCCCCCCGCATCAAGTTTCACAACCGTCATGCGGATAGGAACCGCCACATAGAAAATCCCCTGAAGTTGGTCAAACGTCCAGAGGCGATCGCGCACCACCTCCCGCCGCAACGTCCGCCGCTGTCCATACGGATAAATCGGCAACGTAAACCAAAAATTCCAAGAATACTCACTCATCTCCAATCCTGTTCCCTATTCCCAGTTCCGGTGTTCCCTGTTCCGGTGTTCCCTGTTCCCTATTCCCCAAACTCAAAATACCCCGGTTTCACCTGAGTTTGCTGTAACTTGGGGTCATAGTCGAGGCGGTATTCCCGCGCGATCGCCCCAAACTCCCGCAGTTGCTTGGCTTCAGGTTCACGAATCTCCGTATCCGTTGACAACAAAATCACCTGATGACTCGCCGCCGGAAAATAGCGTTCCACCAAATTTTGACGGTGAGACGAATCCAACCGGCCTAGAGGCGTATCAATGGCCACCGGAAGCTGACGGCCCGACACCCGCGCCAATCCCCAGAGGAAGGCGATCGCCAACAATTGCTTTTCCCCCGCCGAGAGACGATGTTTGGGAACCATCTGTCCCTGACGATCATATAACAGCAAGCGAAAGTCCTCCGCCTCAATCACCACCCGATGCACCAAATCCGACTTGTGCAACAGATAGCGGAAACATTCGGTGACTTCGAGTTCCAGCTTATTGAGTTTCCGTAGCGTCAACCGTTCCCGGAATTGAGCTAACGTCCGTTGGACCGACTTGGCGTTATCAATTAAGTGATTCGCATTTTGGCGATCGACATTCTGTTCCCCATAACTAGCCAACTCCTTCTTAATCCGTTCAACCTCAGCCCCCCGTTGCTGAACCTCCCGTTCTCGTAACTCCAGGGTTGCATCGAGTTTCTGGCGTTCCCCCTGAGCCTGCGTCATGGCCAGTAAAAGGCGATCGCTGTCCTCCTTCGGGGCGGCCTGTGCAATCAGCTGTTCCGTGCGAGTCAAGGCCTCCAACGCCTCTTGTAAGTGGTCTTGCGTGGTCTGAGTTTGACGTATCCCATCCCCGAGGCGATCGCCCAACAAGGCCCCCAATCCCTGCAACTGGCGATCGCTCAACCCCAACCACAGGGCCGCCTCATCCTGCGTTGCGGGGCCATCCTCCCGGAGAAACGCCTGTACCTGCTGCAACTTCGGTTTCGCCAATCCCAACCCTTGCAACAAATCCAACAGTCGCTGATCGCGCTCCTGCATCGCCCCTTGCACCAAACGAGCGCGAGTTTCTTGGGCCTCCCAATCCCCTTGTTTATGAGCCATCTGTAACAACGGCTCAACCGCCACTAGGGGTAAACAGCCCGCCGCCAACTCCCGTAGGCGATCGCGATGACGCTCCACCTCCTGTTTCTGACTGCGAAGCTGAGCCTCTAGGGCCGCCCGTTCCTCAGCAATTTTGCCCCCCTGAGCGCGAAACACCGCCGTCGCTCGTTCTTCCTCCTCCAGAGCGCTCTGGCGCTCCCGTTTTAAGTCTTTGACCTGTTGCTGAAGCTGCTGATGTTCCTGCTGAGCCTCCTCCAAGCGTCGCTCAATCGCCTCAATCTCGGCCCGTTCCTTCTTCCCCGCCAACGTCTTACGCTTGCGATTTACCAACACCTCCAAATCCACCGCCAAGCGTTCGGCCAACTCCAGCCCCAACAAGGACTTAATCGCGCTCGATACGAGCGGCGGTGGGGCCTCCTGTTCCGCCAACTCCTTCACCTGTTCCCCATCAAACAGAAACAGATTAGAAATTCCCAAAGGAAGCAGGGTTTCGACGTACTCATCCCAGGTTTCTGACAGGCCCTCATCCTTCCAATCACTATTTCCCAGGCCATCGGGCTGATAAATCCCCAGAGTTTCCCTCCCCTCCTTGGGATAGCGATCCCAAGTGCGAATGATGCGATAGCGCACCTGCTGATTGTCTACCACCTGCTCAAACAGCAGTTCAATCGTCGTTTTCGCATGGGGTTCACTATGGCGATTGACGCATTGAGCCAGGAAATCCCCATAATTGAGACTTCCCCGCGTCGAACATTGCGCCCGTTGTCCATAGAGGGCCAGGCGAATCGCATCCATCAGGGTGGTTTTACCGCCGCCATTCATCCCCCCAAAGAGGATAATCGGGGCCAGTTCCCCCCCTTCGGCGTCGATAGGGCGTAGATTGAGTTCTTGTCGTCCAATATAAGGACCAAAGTTTTGTAGGACGAGTTCAAGGAATTTCATGGGGTCGCAAAAACGCCAGGGACGACAAAGCATTCCTGGCGCGAATATGTCTTTAGGGCGATCCTAACGGATTTTGGGGACACTTGGGCAGGGTTTCCCCTGCCAAGCGTGGGTTTCGCTTAACGCATTCCCCCAGGGCCACGACCTTCACCGGGATTTCCGGGACCATTTCCGGGACCATTTCCGGGACCATTTCCGGGACCATTTCCGCGACCGTTTCCGCCGCGATTCCCACGGCGATGTCCCCGTTGTCCACGATGGTCTTCCATCCAATCGCGTACCTGGGTTCGCTGTTCATCGGTGAGAACTCCGCGAATTTCCATCATCGAGTTAAACCGCAAATCCGACATTTCATCGCGCAGTTCCATCATCTGTTGACGCTGTTGGCGAATTTCGGATTCCGGGGCGTTGCTTCCCATGGCGTTGTGCATGGTATCCCGTCGTTGTTGCATCTGTTCACGAACGCCATCAATTTGCGGTTGATAGCGATCGCGGATGGCTTGAATGGACTCGGTTTGTTCCGGGGTTAAGTCCAATTCATCAATCCAACGCATTTGACGGCCACCTCCCGGGCCACGCTGACTCATGTGACTCTCACGGGGACTCATATCGTCGGCGTGAGCGTAGGGTGCAGCGACGGTTCCGAGAACCAGGAACCCCGCTAATCCGCACATGGCGGCTTTACGGGTGCAGCATCGGTTTTGGAAGCGATTACGGTGAGCCATGATGATCAATCTCCTATGTAAATCTGTAAATCTGTAAATCGTCAATGAGTCAATGAATCGTCAATGACATGAAGGGGTTAACCTGAAAGGGTTAACGTGAATCCGTTGCGGGTTCGCTTGTGGATTCGCTTGGGCTGGCCAGTTCCGAGAATTCCCAGGAACGTTCCCATTCCTCGCTTTCCCAGGGATTGGCCTCGCACTCGTAGCTCGAACAATACCAACTCTCTTCGAGGAAGGTTTCGAGTTGCGCCAACTGAGCGTTACTGGTTTGGGGGGTGAAGAGATGGCGGCTGCTGAACCAGACTAAGGGAATCAACGCCGCTGCGATCGCCCCCCCTAAACGCCATTGCTGTCGACGTCGAATCAACTTGAGGGTTTTGTCAGTCCGAACCTGGGCCAACAGTTGCGACTCAAGTTCCGGCGGCGCCGGTGGCGCAAGAGGTTGATAGTGTTGTAGAAAAGTGACGAGTTGGCGATCGTCATCGTGGTTGTTGGTCAAAATGTCACCCCCTGCTGTTCGAGATACTGGCGGACGAGTTTTCGCCCATGAAATAAACGAGATTTTACCGTTCCCACGGGAATCTCAAGGATGTCCGCCACCTCTTTTTGGGGCAGATCTTCGAGATCATGCAAGACAATCACACTCCTAAAGTCGAGTTTGAGTTCTTGCAAGGCCTGTTCAACCCAATCCCGATATTGCAGTTCCATGAGATCCGACGCTTGAACCGGCGGTTCAGGTTGCAGTTTGGCCCGTAAGTCAGCGCTTTTGGCAAACTCTCGCCGTTTATCGGTGGCAACGTTCCAGACGATACGATAGAGCCAGGTGGAGAAGTAGTCAGGCGATCGCAGTTTCGGTAGGCCTCGCCACACCCGCAGGAAGGTTTCCTGAACCAGATCGTCGAGAACCTCCCCACCACAGAGTTGATAGAGGGTTGCTCGCACTTTTCCCTGATAGCGTCGATAGAGTTCCCGAAAACTGTGTTCGTCTCCTTGACAACATCGACGCACTAATTCCCCATCTTGAGGGCGATTGGGCTTGTCTGCTGTCACCATTAATGTTTGACCATTCCCTAACCTGTATCTTGTACCGAACCATCGATAGCCGTTACATTTGGGATGTCCACGTTACGGAACTCCCCTCAATCCCGGACTCCAAGGTTATAGACTGACTCAACGCTCAAACGGTTCAATCATTCTCTCTACGATTCCCTTTTCCGACTGATTATCCCCGCCAGGAAGAGGCCAACAGTCCATTATCTCTTGCCATCCCCTCTTGGGAGGGGTTAGGGGTGGGTTATGCCTCTTGCCTCTTGCCATCCCCTCTTGGGAGGGGTTAGGGGTGGGTTATGCCTCTTGCCTCTTGCCCGTTCCCTGTTCCCTGTTCCCTGTTCCCTGTTCCCTGTTCCCTGT
>NZ_JAWOCL010000245.1:0-12857 GCF_046483825.1 Sodalinema sp. | reverse complement strand
CTTCTTTAATCTGCTGTCCTCGGTGCTGCAACTCGGCAGCAAAGATAATATGATTCCCTTGCTTTAAGGCAATTCCAGTGACTTTAGAGCCTGGGTCTAATTTGAGTTCGAGGGGTTCAGGATTAGCCTCGACCTCTTTGTTGAGAATAATGGTAAATGGGTAGCGTCGAAATACCGATGCTTTCCCGGCTTTGAGTAGTGACCGTGCTACCCCGGGCTTGCAGGGTGTCAGCGGTTTGCGGTTGGTATCTAAAACGAAAACATGGTTAGACATTGTTGCGTCTGTTCTGATTGCTCGTAACGTTTGCTATGCGCTAACGCGCACGCTGCGCGAACGCTAATGTTCCGAGTCGGTACTTTCCCAATCGCACGGTCTTAACCCCTTAGGACTGTTTAACGATTCGGTTCTAGAGCCTGGAACTAGCACGCATTCCAGGGTAGGAACGTTAACTCTTACTCGCTCACGTAGCCCGTTAGGGCTTAAGCTGGTCAGCTACCCGGTTGCGGGAGGTAAGCCGGGGGTGCTGACGGCTGAGTGTGACTGCGGTTCCCGAAGACAACCGGCAACCCGAACTCTCGGCCGGGGCGCGAGTTGACATGATATCCCATCGCGAATGGTTTTGAGGTCATGTCCATGTTCTATTTTAAACTTTTTTCTTAAGGGCTTTGGTTAAATAATGTTACTCAAGCTAGCTGCTCTTCTTGATTATAAACAAAGGTAAAGTTTTTTGTGTATCTGTACACAATAGCCAACCCTAAACACCCCGGCACAATGACGACCGATTTGAAGTCTTGATTTGGGGTTAATCTGGGATAGTCCGGGGCGATTAACTGGTCCAACTCTCTCAACTCACATGGGCTAGTCTCGGGAGACGGCTGCCCTGAAATCTGCTCCGTATCCGAGTTTTAAATTTTAAATGAGGTGTATTTTTTATATTTTTAGGTTTATCTTATAGGGGTTAAGGGTGATTTTCCTCGACAGAAAATGCTAGCCGCTACTCGCAGTCCCCTATATGTCTAAGGTTCCGGGTTTTTAGTGATTATTTTGGCGAGATATGTTTTGTCGATATTTTGCGCCCAGGCTAGAACTACTTTTAATCTAAAAATCTAATAAAAATTGATTTAGAAAGACCCAGAAATAATAGTGTCCGACTTAGATATGATATTATTGAAACTTTTTTTAAAAGCAATGGCGATCGCCCTTTAAGGGAGTCGAGTTTGTCAAGATAAATACATCAAGAAGCTGGGTAGTAAGCCCACAGTATTAATGCTTCTTACTACCCGAATACTACCTTAATAGTGGAAAAAACAATCTGAGTGATGCAAACTGAATAATAAATCCGACTACATAGACCGCTGGAATGACTTAAGATCTAGGGAATGTTGAGCCTGTTCTTCCAAGTGAATTGACAGACGGTGCGAGACCAACTCACAAAGTTGGAAAACGACCGGATCTGTAATCTGGTAGTAGACACTGACCCCTTTTGGGGTACGCTCAATAAATCCCGCCTGGGTGAGAATCTTGAGGTGCTTGGAGACATTCGCCTGTCCGAGTCCGGTAGTCTCGACAATCTCCGAGACATTCTTTGTCCCCGATTTGAGAGTACAGAGAACCAGGAGGCGACTGACTTCGGATAACACCTTGAAGTAGTCGGAGACTTTGGCGATCGCGGCTGTTGAAGTTTCTTGCATTGGCTTTAGGGTTTCGAGTAACGTTTGGATCGTGTTTTGAAGTATAGTGTAAATTATATTGGCATATAAGTTTTGGCGACTGGCAAAGCGATCGCGCATCTTAACGAAAGCCGCTGCCGATCGAGGCCCTGATGGCCATCGCCAACGCGAAGCCAAATTCAGTCAAGAGCGAACCCGACCGGTACAAAGGATTCCCCTTTGTACCAGAACTCGCTAGGATCAGTCTAGGCAAGTCTCCAACTCGCCACGAAACCCAACCACTGACCGTTAAGAGAGAACCGCCCATGGATCTGGTATCCCTCCAGAATGTACTCGACAACCTGTCATTTGCGATCCTGTTCCTGACCATGCTCACCTACTGGGTGGGGGTTGCCTTTCCTCAGCTTCCCTATCTGGGGAACGTGGGAACCACCGGAATGGCGATCGCAAATCTTTGCATTGCCGGCCTCCTCGGCGCCCGTTGGATTGAAGCCGGCTACTTCCCCATCAGCAATCTTTACGAATCTTTATTTTTCCTAGCCTGGGGCATTACCGCCGTCCACCTCATCGCCGAAAATATCAGTCGTAGTCGTCTCGTCGGTGCTGTAACCGCTCCCGTGGCCATGGGAATTGCTGCCTTCGCCACCCTAACCCTGCCCAAAACCATGCAGGTGTCCGAACCCCTAGTTCCGGCCCTGAAATCCAACTGGCTGATGATGCACGTCAGCGTCATGATGCTCAGCTATGCCACGCTGATGGTAGGCTCCCTGATGGCGATCGCCTTCCTCGTGGTGACCCGAGGCCAAGAGATCGAACTACGAGGGAGTTCCGTAGGAACCGGCAGTTTCCGAGACCTAAAACGAGACCGAAACCGTCCCGAACCCCCGTCCCAAGGGACTCCCCAACCCAGTCTCAATGCCATCACCTCCGAACGAGGTGGAGTCGCCACCCTCGAACGTCCCCAAACCCTGACGTTGTCCCCCCAACGGCTCAACCTGGCCGATATCCTCGATAATGTCAGCTATCGCATTATCGGCCTGGGTTTCCCCCTCCTCACCATCGGCATTATTGCCGGCGGGGTTTGGGCCAATGAAGCCTGGGGAACCTATTGGAGTTGGGACCCCAAAGAGACCTGGGCCGCCATTACCTGGCTCGTCTTCGCCGCCTATCTCCATGCCCGCATCACTCGCGGCTGGCAGGGCCGTCGTCCCGCCTTCTTGGCCGCCGGTGGCTTTATCGTCGTCTGGGTCTGCTATCTCGGCGTGAACCTACTTGGGAAAGGCTTACATTCCTATGGTTGGTTCTTTTAATGGGGGCCGTTCACTCCTCTGTCCCCTAACATGGTGCGCGCGATCGTGACCCCGAATTACCTACATATTGGACGAGAGACCTGTGGCAACCTGGCCATTGCCGAACGTCGAGAATGGCTCGTGACGAACGGCATTGGCGGCTATGCCTCAGGAACCGTAGCGGGGCTATTGACTCGTCATTATCACGGCTTACTGGTGGCGGCCCTAGAACCGCCCCTGGGCCGAACTCTGATGTTAGTGAAACTCGATGAGATAGCCCGCTATCGTGGCCAACAGGTTGAGTTCGGCTGTAACCGTTGGGGAGATGGAACCGTGGACCCAACGGGATATATCCACCTAGAAGCCTTTGAATTAGAGGGGACAACCCCCGTTTGGCATTATGCTCTGGCCGATGCTCGCCTCTCGAAGCGAGTTTGGATGGAACGGGGCCAAAATACGACCTATGTTCGCTATTCCCTGAGTCGGGGAACCGCCCCAATGCAGCTCTCCCTCAGGGCCTTTCTCAACTACCGCGATCATCATGGCGGCAGTGTTATGGGGAATTGGCAAGTGTGGCGCGTTGAGGATGGGATCGATATGGTGGCCTTCGGTGGGGCGGTTCCCTTGCGGCTGCGAGGGATGGGAGAGTGGACCCCCAACGGAGACTGGTATCGTCATTTTGACTTGCAATTAGAGCGATATCGTGGTACAGGCTGCGACGAAAACCATTTCCACGGGGCGACTCTGGAGATGACCCTCGAACCGGGACAATCCCTGACCCTGGTGGCCAGTGCTGAAACCGAGTGTGATGACGACGGTGAGGCGGCCTGGCAGCGACGACAGGACTATGAGATGGGATTGTGCGATCGCGCCCGGGGGACCCTCGGTGAGGATCAACGCTTGCAACAGTTGGCCCTAGCTGCCGATCAATTTATCTGCGATCGCCCCCTCAGCGACGGAACCCCAGGTAGTACCATCATGGCTGGCTACCCCTGGTTCGGCGATTGGGGTCGAGATACCGCCATTAGTCTGCCGGGGCTAACCATCGCCACCGGGCGGCCCGAAATTGCCCGATCCATTTTGCAGACCTTCGCTCGCTACTTTGATCAGGGCATGATGCCCAACGTATTCCCCGATGGCGGGCTGGAACCGGACTACAACACAGTGGATGCCATTCTTTGGTATTTCCAGGGCGTACAGGCGTATTTTGAGGCAACTGGAGACCTCAAACTGATTGAGGCCCTATACCCAGCTTTACAGGAGGTCATTGATTGGCATTTGCGGGGGACGCGCTACAACATCGGTGTCGATGACGATGGTTTGCTCTATGCCGGTGCAGCTGACGTTCAGTTAACCTGGATGGATGCCAAAATTGACGACTGGGTGGTGACACCGCGTCAGGGTAAAGCGGTCGAAGTGAATGCCCTCTGGTATAACGCCTTGGCCGTGATGGCGGGTTTAGCCCAGGCCTTGGGCAAAGATGAAAGCGAGTATCAGCAGTTGGCGGCGCGCACCCGAGGCGGGTTTCATCGCTTTTGGTATGAGGCGGGAGGCTATTGTTACGACGTGGTGGACAGTCCCGAGGGAGAGGATGCCCGCTTGCGCCCCAATCAGATTTTTGCCCTTTCCTTGCCTGGATCTCTGTTGACAAACGCCCAAAGTCGGGCTGTGTTAGAGGTGGTGTCTCAGGAGTTGTTGACCTCCTATGGCTTGCGATCGCTCTCACCGCGAGATGAACAGTATTGTGGGGAGTATGGCGGCGATCGCTGGCAGCGTGACGGGGCCTATCATCAAGGGACCGTTTGGAGTTGGCTACTGGGTCCGTTTGCCGAAGCCCACTACAAGGTTTATGGCAACAAATCCCAGGCCCGCCGTTTCCTAGACCCCCTGTTTGACCATCTCGTGGCTGGGGCCATGGGCAGTATTAGCGAGATTTTTGACGGGAATGCCCCCCACACCCCTCGGGGCTGTTTTGCCCAGGCCTGGAGTGTGGCGGAACTGTTGCGGGTGATGCGTCAATTGCAAGATTGAATGCAGGATTGAATGGCGGGAGTGAGGGAAATCTAGGGTCTCAGCGGCCGCGAGAGGCAAAATTGAAATCAGCGGCGCGACTGATGCGAATGGCCCGATTCGCCACATAGGCCACTTCAGGATAATAGTCTAAGAGTTTATCCGAGGGCGCTCGGGCCACGGCGTTGGCAATACGAATCTGGGTCGGGTCCATCTGTAGGGCCATAATCAGACATTGGGGGTTCCCCGCCGCCCCCGCATGGGCGATTCCCCGCAAGCGTCCCCAGACGAGAATATCTCCTTCGGCAATCACCGCCCCGCCGGGGTTGACATCCCCCACGAGAACTACCGTTCCCGGATGGCGAATTTCCGTTCCCGATCGCACGGTCGTGTTGAGATAGAGGGGTTCTGCCAGGGCTTTAGGGGGCGTGGCCAGGCTATTTTGCAAACTATCTTCGGGAGAGGGTTGTTCGACGCAATAGCCCGCTGTGGCGGCGGCCACGGCCGTTTGGCGGCGATAGGTGGACACCCGTTGTAGGGCGAGTTGGGCTTCTTGTAAGGCGTCGTCGAGTTCTTGTAGTTGGCGACTGTCGAGGAGGCGATCGCCGGCTTGTAAAATTACCGTTGTGTCCGGTTGCCAGAAGCGATCGCCGGCGTTGAGGCGATGTTTCAGTTGTTGCCAGAGTTCTTGCCAGGTGAGTTCACCAGCGGTTTCAGACTGGGGGGGCAAAAGCAGGAGAACCTGCCCCGCCTCACTTTTGAGGCGAACTTGCTGATGGAGATTTAATCCTGGTGGTTTGGAGGTGTCTTGGGAGAGTTCTGTCTCAGGGTCAATCTCAGAGTCCGTTTCAGAGTCAATCTCAGGGTCAGTCTCAGGGGTTGAGAGCGAAATCTCATGGCGAGGGGTTAGTTCAGACATCGAATCAGCGGGACGGGAAGAGTCAGAAGGCATGAAAACGCAAGTCGATAACAGTCGAGAACAGAGGGGGGACAACCCGGACAGACCTGGTCTATCAAATCGCCTTCTATCCTAGCGCGTCTGTTTCGATTCGCTATAGTGGTTAGCGGTCAACTTTCAACGGTTAACGCTCAATGGTGCAATTGTCCTGGACGGGTCTTTTGGCGGCGATCGCCCTCTTTTTGAGCGGCTGCAACGGCTTAAGCATTGGAACGCCCGACTCCGGCCTCAGTGAAGACTTGGGACCCGATCCGGTTGCCATAGCGACCCCAGAACCGCCCCAGATTGACCAGTACGATGTGGTTGTGTATGGGGACGAGTTACCGGGTATTTGTGCCGCCATTTGGGCGAAAAAGACCCTCGGTGATGAGGGTCGAGTGGTTTTGGTTCGCCCTCAGGAGGCGGAGGCGATGCTGGGGGGACTCCTGACTCGGGGAGGATTAGCCTATCTCGATTTCGATAAAACCCCCCGTTGGTACGTTCAACCGTTTAGTGAGTGTTTCTTGGACTTTCTCGAACAAGCCAACGTGGGGGAGTCTTGCGTTCATCCAGTCCGCGCCGATGAGGGAATGCGGCGTATGTTAGCCGAGGCTGGGGTGTCGTTACTGTCCAACGCTCGTTTAGACCCGGTTGTGACGGAGGGACGGATTGACTACGCCGAGGTGGTGGGCCAAAACAAACGCATTGAGGCGAAGTCGTTTATTGATACGACTCAACAGGCCGAGTTGGCGATCGCCGCCGGACAACCGTACTATCGTGGCTATGAGTCCCAGGATGCTGATTTAGCCCAATCGACTCTCGGAACCTCGATTGTCCCCATTGTCGAAGGGTTGACCATTGAAGAGTTACGCCAGATTGAGGCCCAGTTCCATAATGATCCCAACTGGGTCGCCGAAATTGAGGAGAGTATCTATGGCCGCAACGACGCCGCCGGTTCTCAGTTTTGGATGTCGGGGTTTGGCTTTCCCCTCTATCAATCTTACCGAGATGGCTATTATTTCCGTAGTATCGCCATGGGGGCGGCCTATCATCTCGATCGCAATCAACCGTTTTCTCTACAAGGCTTTTTCTGGGATAAAGCCAATGTCTGTGAACTCGATACGCGATCGCTATCTTGGAATGGCTTTTTGTTTAAGTATGAGGTCGATACTATTCGCGAGATAGAAGCCAATGACCTGCAACCGACTCCAGATATGATGGCTGAGTTGGCAGAGGTCGAAGCCTGGTTACGGGAGTATTCCGGCAACCCCGAGGTTGAGGTGATTCTACCCCCGGAAATCTATGTTCGCCATAGTGTCAGTGTCCGCGACGTGGTTAACCCCCTCTCGGGCCAGGAGATTATGGCTGGGGGAACCCCTCGGGAGGAGTCCATTGCCACGTTTTCCTATGACTTCGACTTTCGCGGTGGTGTTGATGGTCTGTCGATGCGCGTTCCGCCCCTACCCCGATATAATTTTGGCATTGAACATGGGTTATCTCGGTCGATTGAGAACTTAGCGATCGCGGGACGGTCTAGCGGCTACGAAGGGATTGCGGTATCCGTTGGACGCATCAACACGAAAAATGTCTATCACGGTCAAGGGTTAGGAGTCGCCGCCGCGATCGCCCAACAGCAAGAGGTTCCTCTGAATCAAATCACCTCTCGTCAGGTCCGCGATCGCTGGGATCAGATGAC
Source organism: Sodalinema sp. (assembly GCF_046483825.1). Taxonomy (NCBI): domain Bacteria; kingdom Bacillati; phylum Cyanobacteriota; class Cyanophyceae; order Oscillatoriales; family Oscillatoriaceae; genus Sodalinema; species Sodalinema sp. Next base: position 5,254 of record NZ_JAWOCL010000245.1, on the reverse strand, counting down.
GGGACGCACGACGGAACTCCGAGGACGCATCACCGCCGATCGCAACGAATACAGCCAAGTCCGCTAACTCCCTCTTACCTCTTGCCATCCCCTCTTGGGAGGGGTTAGGGGTGGGTTATGCCTATTCCCTATTCCCTGTTCCCTGTTCCCTGTTCCCTGTTCCCTATTCCCTATTCCCTGTTCCCTTCCAAAACGGCAACGCCAACATCCAATGTAATTGTTCTACTTCGGGAGTCTTCTGATATTCCGTTAGTCCGATGGTCATGTTTTCATGACTGGCCGCCGGTTGGGCTTGATAGGTTCCTAGGAGATAGTCCCACCAGGGGAGATTGAAGCCGAAATTACTGTTGGTTTCACTGGGGATGACGGAGTGGTGGACGCGGTGCATATCGGGGGTCACCACGACGGCCCGCAAGAGGCGATCGAGGGCTTGGGGAACGTTGACATTGCCATGGTTGAACATGGCGGTTCCATTGAGGATAATTTCAAAGAGAATCACTGCCAACACGGGCGCACCAAGGAGGACAATGGCGATGATTTTAATGCCCATGGAGAGGAGAATTTCTAGGGGGTGAAAGCGTAGGCCCGTTGTGACATCGAAGTCCAAATCGGCATGATGGACTTTATGGAGTCGCCAGAGGGTGGGGAGGGCGTGGAACATCACATGTTGTAGATAGATGATGAAGTCCAAGGCCAAAAATGAGAGGGTGATCGCTTGCCAGGTGGGTAGGGAGAGGACGTTAAACAGTCCCCAGCCTTGTTCGACGGCGATCGCGGCCACTCCCACGGCGGCCAGGGGAAACACAGCCCGCAAGATGAGGGTATTGAGGATGACGATGCCCAGGTTGCTGAACCAGCGTTTTGGTTTGGACTGGCGAGGTTGGCGACGGGGGGCGATCGCTTCCCAAAGTCCCATCAGGACTAAAATACCAAAGAAGCAACCCAGGCGAATTAGGGGTTCGTTTTCCATCAGATGTTGTCACGGGTTATCTCAATTCCAGTATAGCGATGTTGGCATTTTAAAGCAGAGGACGAAGCATTCCGCGTTTCGGGAATTACAATGATGGAAAGCCAGACCGTCAAACCAAGGGATTATGACACCGACTGTTTACATTGAGAATCTCAAAAAAACCTACGGCGATGTCACCGCCATTGAGGATGTCTCGTTTTCGATCAAGCCGGGGGAAATTTTCGGCTTACTCGGACCCAATGGGGCGGGTAAAACCACCACGATTCGCTGTCTCTGTACTCTCTCGAATCCTGATTCGGGACGGATTGAGGTGTCTGGGGTGTCGGCGATTGATCGCCCTCGGGTGGTGCGTCGTCTCCTCGGCTATGTAGCCCAGGAGGTGGCGTTGGATAAGGTATTGACGGGGCGGGAGTTGTTGCGCCTACAGGCGGCGTTGTATCACTTGCCTAAACGGGAGATTGAGAACCGCATTGAGACGGTGTTGGAGATGTTGGGGTTGACGGAATACGGCGATCGCAAGACGGGAACTTACTCTGGGGGAATCCGCAAGCGTTTAGACTTGGCGGCTGGGTTGTTGCATCAACCGGATCTCTTGGTGTTGGATGAACCCACTGTTGGCTTAGATATTGAAAGCCGGGTGGCGGTTTGGGGCTTTTTACAGCAGTTACGGGAACGGGGAACTACGATTCTCTTAACCAGCCATTATCTCGAAGAAGTGGATGCGTTGGCCGATCGCGTGGCGATTCTCGATCGCGGCCGGGTGATTGATGTGGGGACTCCCTCTGGGTTAAAAGATAAGGTGGGCGGCGATCGTATTACGCTACGTATTCGCGAGTTTGCCCCCTTGGAGGAAGCCAACCGTGTTAAAGAGATGTTGGAAGCCCTTCCTTTTGTTCGTGAGGCGATCGTTAATGAGGCTCAAGGAAATTCTCTAAATTTGGTGGTTAATTCCCAAAGTGATGCCCTGACTCAGGTGCAACAAACGTTGCAAGGCCAAGGACTTCCCATTTTCGGCATTGCCCAGTCTCGCCCTAGTCTCGATGATGTCTATCTTGCGGCTACGGGGCGCACTCTTATGGATGCTGAGATTGCCGCTGCTGGCAATCGTGATCTCAAAAAAGAGAAGAAACGTCAGATGGCGGGGAATTGAGCGCTGGCTTAAGGGGAAAAAGGGGTAAGGGCATCAGTGGCACGTCCTTACCTCTGGGTTTGTTGATTCTTTATTCAACGATAATTATTTTTAGGCAGGTTGGATGTTTGATGCCGCTGTTCGCAGAACCCCTCCCGCCTTTCCATGAGTTATTTTATTGTCCGTACCCGCATTATAACCAATAAAATGAGAACTCGTCAAGGGCGAATTGTTAAGAAAATCATCAAAAACGGGAGCATTGAAAGTAACGTCAAGAGGGGACAGATTGAGTGGGTGGGATGTTGACGTTAAAACCCTTAAAATGGTTTCCGTAAGAGCAGCAATCCAGAGAGAAAGCCGAGGATTCCCCCAGAAGCATGACAGAGAAAACAGACTTCAGGAATCGATAAATCAAAAATCGTTTGAACAACAATAATTAAGAGAACCGAGCGAAATCGTTCCCGAGCAATTTGGGCTTTATCCTGTCGCCAACCGCACCAAAAGACGGCTGCGATCGCCCCAATTAAGCCCATCACCGCTCCAGACGCCCCAACAACAAATTGTTCCTGAGTTCCTTGGAGGGCTAATAGGGTAATAAATCCCATCGATCCGATGCCACTAATCAGATAAATCAACAAAAAGCGTAGCCGCCCGAACCGGGCTTCGACAAAGGTTCCTAGAATATAGAGTCCAAACAGATTCATTGATAAATGAGCCAGCCCAAAATGGAGAAAGGTAGAGGTAATTAAGCGCCACCATTCCCCGGCGAGGGCTTGACTGGGAACTAATGCCCCAAGACGGTATAACACCCAAAGGTTTTGACTTCCGCCGAGTCGTGTGGCGATGTAGAAGGCTAAAAGGTTAAGGGCAATGATGCCCCAAGTTCCTAAGGCGGGAGGGGCAGAAATGGGATTTCCATACCGTCGTTCTTCGTTTAGGGTTAGTTTGAGTTGGTCTAAGATATGGAGTGATAGACTGTTGAGTTGGGGGGAGTCAATGGGAGTTTCTAAACGACGTTGACTATCAGCTTGTAGGAGATGATCACGAGTCTTGAGAAGCTGTTGAAAGAGGGGTTTGGCAAGCGGCGATCGCCCCCCATATTGGTAAGCCGTAGCGAGCCAAAATTTCTGCTTAATTTCAGGATAAGTTCGCAGTTCAGTTTTAACCAGTTGTGACACGGCCTCGGCTTCCCCGCCAAAGGCTAAAACATAGAGTCGGGCTAGGGAGAGACGTTCAAAATCCCCTAAACGCTGCATCCGTTGGCTGAGGGCTAGATATTCCCGTAACATGAGATTGAATTGCCCCGTTTCCCCTAAGGCCCGGAGGTAGTAGAGACTGAAATTGAGCGGGATATGACCCCCCTGATGGGCTTGTAGCCAGGTGATAAACTCTTGCCATTGGCGTTGAATTAACAACTCCAGGGCGATCGCTAGGAGGTGAATAGGAGATTTTGGGGTTTGATGGGGTTTTAGGAATTGAATCGCCTTGGTGGTGTGGCCTCGCTGGGCTAAGGCGAGGGCTTTGAGGGGAACGATGCGATCGCCCCAACCATCGGCCGGGTGAAGGATTAGCAGCACTCTAGCGAGAACACAGGCCCCCCTATAGCGAGAGGCTTTCACCCATAGATTCATCTGACGCACCCCCAGAATGGGGATCAAGACCGTCAGAGTCCAGATGGCCCCGCCGACGATGGCCGCGACACGGGTTGAGATGAACGACAAGCCGAACGATAGGCCCAATAAGCCGCCACAGAGAATCACCCAACCCCACTGTTTCGGGCGAGTCGACAGCGATTGCCAGATGAAGACTACAGTTGATAAATAGATAATCCATAACACAAGGCGATCGAGGGTCATCGGGATTCCTGAATTGAGCGTTAGGGGGCGAGGGCGTTCAACGGTATAATCGAAGGTCGCAGTTTCCCCACATTCCCGTCAGGGTGAAACTGGGGAAACCGATCCATTTTGATAGATACGTCTTAATCTAATCCTAGTCCCCCTATTACGGAGAACGAATTTTGGGAGTTGAACTACGCAGCTTTGTCTATATTGACAGCTTGCAACCTCAACATGCAGCCTACATGGGAACCGTTGCTTTGGGGTTTTTGCCGTTACCGGGGGATACGTCGCTTTGGGTTGAAATTTCACCCGGAATTGAAATCAATCGCATTACCGATGTGGCCCTCAAGTCCACGGGAGTCCGTCCTGGGGTACAAGTGGTTGAACGCCTCTATGGGTTACTTGAGGTTCACGCCAGTCGTCAGAGTGATACTCGCCGGGCCGGTGTGGCGATTCTCGATGCGTTGGGGGTGACGGAACATGAACGCCTCAAACCCAAGATTATGTCGAGTCAAATTATCCGCAATCTCGATCCCCACCAAACGCAGTTGATTAACCGTACTCGCCGAGGACAGATGATTCTGGCGGGGGAGAGTTTGTTTGTCTTGGAAGTGGCCCCGGCGGCTTATGCGGCGTTGGCGGCTAATGAGGCGGAAAAGTCAGCCCTGATTAATATCCTTCAGGTGCAAGCGGTGGGAAGTTTTGGCCGCTTATATCTCGGGGGAGAGGAACGGGATATTATTGCGGGGTCTAAAGCGGCGATCGCGGCGATTGAGAATGTCTCGGGGCGATCGCAGGACAAGGGTCGTCATGAGTAATTGAGAATCGATCATGGTTTTGTCTGCGATCTGTTGGCTTGGTCTAATTCCTCACCGTGATGACAATTTTCCCGGCGGCTCGTTGGCTTTCGCTGTAGCGGTGGGCCTGGGCAATTTCAGTGAGGGGATAGGTGCGATCGATGATCGCCTTAACCTTGCTGCTGTCGAGTAAGTCAGCCAGGGACTTTAAATCGCGGCTTTTGGGTTTGGCTAAGATAAGGCGAGCCGTGGGTCCGGGGAGGAAGAAGGTCTGGGTGATGGCCCCGAGGAGTTCTATGCTGGGCAGGGTTGAGACATAGATTCCCTCGGAGGTTAACACCTGGGAACATTCGGCAAAGGAGCGCTTACCGACAGCATCAAAAATGATGTCATATTTGGGCAAGTCTGGACGATTGACATACTCCCCACTAAGCAAGAGATGGGGATTCTCCGGCTAATCAAACAGATAATCGCTACTCAACTGACGGTTGGTTTGACAAAGCGATCGGATTGCCAGAAA
>NZ_JAWOCL010000212.1:0-4901 GCF_046483825.1 Sodalinema sp. | reverse complement strand
CGATAGAGACATCAACGCTGCCAAAAATATCAGAGACGAAGGACTGCGTATTTTATCCTCAGGGACTGGGGAGTTCGCCTATCGCCCAAGTGTAAGTCGAGATAGTAGAGGACGTAAGAAATCTACTATCTCGCAATTTGCTGGGTAGGAAGCCGACTGTGTAATCTTTGATTCACTGTTCGGTAGTTCACCGATGACTTACCACCGATAATCCTTCTCCCTGTTGACGTTGCAAAAAACGGCCAATCAAATAGAGCGAACCACAGAGAACCGGTAGGCGATCGCCGTCCAAACAGGCCTCACTCAACGCCTCATCCACCTCCTGGGCCAACTCAGGCGAGATCTCAGGACAATAGGCGATCGCCTGCTGCGACAACTCCTCCAAGGGCATAAACTGATGGCCCGGAATCGGTAAAAAAATCAGGCGATCGCCCCCTCGTAACAACGCCGCCAAAATCCCCTCCGTATCCTTCGTCGCCAACATCCCCATCACCCACGTCACCGGCGTTTGCAAACTCTCCACATAACCCCGTAACGCCTGGGCCGCCGCCACATTATGAGCGCCATCCATTAAAATGCGCCGCTGTTGATAACTCAGCCATTGCAACCGTCCATCCCAGCGCGTCGTCAACATCCCCCGACGAATCGCCTCATCCGAGATCGTCCATCCCTGGGCCTGCAACTGACGAATCACCGCCAGGGCGATCGCCGAATTGACATATTGAACCGCCCCCCCCAAAGACAACTCATACTCAAACCCCTGCACCTGAACCCGATTCCCCTCAACCCGAATCGCGGGTTCGACCCAAACCGCCGGACAATTTAACACCTCAATCCGCCCTTGTACCACCCGTTGCGCCTCCGCCGGTAACGGCCCCACCACCGCCGCACAATTCGCCTTGAGGATTCCCGCCTTCTCCCCCGCAATCTCCCCTAACGTATTTCCCAAACGTTGCCAATGATCGCGACTAATCGAGGTAATAATACTCACCAGGGGGCGATCGCAGACATTCGTCGCATCCAGCCGTCCCCCCAATCCCACCTCAACCACCGCCACATCCACCGCCGACTCCGCAAAATACAACCAAGCCGCCGCCGTCACCACCTCAAACTGAGTCGGAGTCGGTTCATCAGGGACAATCGCCGCCTCAACCCGTTGCAGCAACGCCTCAAACCGCGCCTCAGCAATCGGATCACCATCGAGACAAATCCGCTCACACCAATGAGTTAAATGAGGAGACGTATAACGCCCCGTTCGGTAACCCGCCGCCGTGAGAATGGAACTGAGATACGCACAAACCGAGCCTTTCCCATTGGTTCCCGCCACATGAATCACCCGAACCTGATTTTGCGGATTCCCTAAATGGCTTAACAACCGTTGGATACGGTCTAAGCCTAGATGAACTCCAAAGCGGGCGAATTTGTTGAGATAGGTATCAAGCATGGTGATAGGGAACAGGGAACAGGGAACACCGGAACTGGGAACACCGGAACTGGGAACAGGGAACAGGGAACAGGGAACAGGGAACAGGGACAGTTGAGCGATTGTTCGCAGACGAGAAAAAGACCCAAATCGCTCAATTTCTTGGGCCTTGGGACTAATCCGTTAGACAATATCCTAGGAACCATTGACCCGTCAAAACACCCGAAAGCCAAATGAAGAGCATCAATCAAGATCGATTATGGATCGAACAGCTCAAATTCAATGATCGCGGCTTAATTCCCGCCATCGCTCAAGATCATAAAGACGGGGCTGTCTTAATGATGGCCTGGATGAACCGAGAATCCATCGAACGCACCCTCGACAGTGGCGAAGCCCATTACTGGAGTCGCTCTCGCCAAGAATTGTGGCACAAAGGCGCGACCTCTGGCCATATCCAGAAAGTCAAGTCCATCGCCTACGACTGCGACGGCGACACCATCCTCCTCAAAATTGACCAAGTGGGTGATGTGGCCTGTCACACCGGAGCGCGGAGTTGTTTTTTTAATCAAGTGCGGTAAAAGGGAACAGGGAACGGGGAACAGGGAACAGGAATAACCCGCCCCCAGAATAATGTCGGGGCTATTCACTTGAACCCGGTCCGACGTTTAGCACCGTATAACACCCAAAAACCTTAAGAATTTCCGTACATTTACGCAGATGAGCGATCGCCTCAGGGAGAATCGCCTCATCATCGGGGGCATCCACATCCACAAAAAAGAGATATTCTCCGAGCAGTCGTTTCGTGGGCCGAGATTCAATGCGAGTCATGTTAATCCCGTAATTTGCCAGCACCTGTAGGGGGTTGAGCAAGGCTCCAGGGGAGTTTTGGGGCAAACTAAAGGCCAAGGACAAATAGGGGCGTCCTGGGGCTTGTGGGAGGGGGATATCACGCTCCCAGGCCCGAACCACCCAGAAGCGAGTGCAGTTATCCCGATGATCGTTGATCGCATGAGCCAGAATCGGCAGATCATACAGTTGCGCGGCCCGTTCCGAGGCGATCGCCCCCACCGTGGCATCCTGTAAATACTGCAACGCCTCAGCCGTAGAGTTCGTCGAATGTAAACTAACCTGGGGAAGTTGCCGTTCGAGCCAATGTTGGCATTGCGCTAAGGCTTGGGGGTGAGAATAGACCGTTTTAATCTCATCCAACCCCCCACCTCGCGAAATCAAAGCATGGTGAATCGGTAACACCAACGCCTGTTGCACCTGAAGATGCTCCTTTTCCCAGAACCGGTCTAAACTTACCGTGACACTGCCCTGAATCGAGTTTTCGATGGGAATCACCGCCAAATCACAGGTTCGTGTCAACAGGGCCTCTAACGTTTGAGAAATGCTAGGATGAGGAACCAATTTGCCCTGGGTTCCACAACTGCGCTCTAGCCAGTTGCAATAGGCTAAAGCCGCGGCTTCGGTATAGGTTCCGGTTGGACCAAGATAAGCAAGGGTTAACATTAACAGTTGACAATAACAGTTGGCAGTCGACACATCCGTATGAATACGGTTAAGAGAGATGAAGGAGTCCAATTTGCAAAAAACAACTAAAACCTTTACCCAGAAAGCATTTGAGCATCTTAATGCTTCTGAGGACTCCAACATTGCTATTGACGCTTAGGTATTAATACGGTTAAGACGGGTACATGAGGATTTAGAGTTAGAACCGGGAGAATATTATGTCAAAGGTAATTGTAACGGGAGCCGCTGGATTTATTGGCTCGAATTTGGTCGAAGCCTTATTAGACCAAGGCCATCACGTCATTGGCGTGGATCGATTTACGGACTACTACGATCCCCGAGTCAAACATCGGAACTTGGGTCATGTCCTACGCAGAGCTAGGTTTCAACTGATCCAAGAGGATATTCGTAACTTAGATTGGAAATCTCTCCTAAAAGGCGTAGATATCGTCTATCACCAAGCCGCCCAAGCCGGAGTTCGCGCCAGTTGGGGGGAAGGATTCCAAGCTTACACAGAATTAAACGTCAATAGCACTCAGGTTCTGCTCGAAGCTGCCAAAGAAGCCAATCTGAGCCGCTTCGTCTATGCTTCCTCCTCCTCCGTCTATGGCAATGCCATGGCCTTCCCCACTTCAGAAACCACCCTACCCCAGCCGGTGTCGCCCTATGGCGTCACCAAATTGGCAGCAGAACATCTCTGTAGCCTCTATCACGCCAACTATGGAGTCCCGACGGTCTCCCTACGTTACTTTACCGTCTATGGCCCCCGACAACGCCCTGACATGGCCTTTCACAAGTTCTTGAAAGCCGCCTTAGATGATGAGCCCATCTCCGTCTATGGCGATGGCCAGCAAACCCGAGACTTCACCTTCGTGAAGGATGCTGTGGCGGCTAACCTGGCGGCGGGGATCGTTCCCGAAGCCGTCGGCGAAGTCTTCAACATCGGCGGCGGCAGTCGCATTACCCTGCGGGACACCATTTCCATTATGGAAGAGGTGGTCGGTCAACCCATTGCTATCAACTACATGGAAAGCTCTAAAGGAGATGCTCGCCACACCTGTGCCGATGGTTCCAAGGCTCAGAAGCTTCTCGGTTTTACCCCCAGCGTCTCTCTGCAAGAAGGGCTAACTCAAGAATGGCAGTGGGTACAACAGTTGTATCATCACCTTCGTTCTCCCCATCTACAACTGGTGGCTTAAGACGGCTGGCCACGTTTCAATACCCTTGACAACTGGGCTAGATTCTGAATCGATAAGGGGCGATCGCAACGTTAAGTCGTGCGTTGCGATCGCCCCTTTCTTGTGCCATCTATCCTGTGGCGTCTAGTTGGAGTAATGAGTGTCGATATTCACCTGAATCCGCTCCCGTTGTTCCGGAGTGAGAATCGGCGCCACCTGTAACCCCGTCATCTTTAAAATATTGTCGAGTTGCGCTTCCTGCTGGGATGACAACCCCATCAAATCCACCGATTCACTAAATGGCCGTCCCTCCTCAATTAAGGCCTGATGGAAGGTTTGCTGCTGTTGGGGACTTAACACCCGATTGATGCGAGCGTGCGTTTGCTCAAAAATTGGCCGCAGAACCACTAACTGTTGTTCAGTCATGTCGACTCCAGTAAAAATGGGGAGTCGTTGAGCCTGAGCGAATAGGGTTTGCGTATCAGGCGGTTGCGTCTCCTTCTGAACAATCGGTTCGGGGGGTTGGGCGATCGCCGGCCCAGAGAGGCCCAGTAATCCACTGGCGATCGCCCCAAACACGAGGGGTTGACCAAAAAATTTCATCACATCAAAACCTGTAAAGAGGAACTAAGACGGTAGACGCAACGAATCGGGAGAGGTTTCGGGAAGGGAACAGGGAACAGGGAACAGGGAACAGGGAAGGCAAGAGGCAAGAGGCAAGAGGCAAGAGGCAAGAGGCAAGAGGCAAGAGGCAAGAGGCAAGAGGCAAGAGGCAAGAGGCAAGAGGC
>NZ_JAWOCL010000203.1:0-15543 GCF_046483825.1 Sodalinema sp. | reverse complement strand
ACGTGAGAGGGGCGACAACCCGTCAACTCCGGTCAGAGTCTAACCTTTGCTAGCGTTTTAATTTACGTTGAACCGACGAACTCTTGAGCGTGAGAATCATTTGACCGATCGCCACGGGGACAAGACTACTACCGATAATCAAGCCCCACTCAAAGGCGGTAGGACGAACGATTTTTAATACCTCAGCAATCGGCGGGATGTAAACCGCCAGCAGTAATAACGCCGTACAAATAGCCAGGGCAACCCAAACATAGGGGTTTTGGGTGATTTCGTTGCGGATTAAGGGAGAGTTGCGATCGCGCATATTCCAGACGTGCCACAATCGGGCAAAAGCCAAACTCAGAAATGAGATGGTCACCGACGTTTTTTGACTGAGTTGCAGGGGATTTAAGCACAGCCAAAACACAGCCAATAGGCTCAGGCCGATGACGAGACCATATCCGCCAATATCCCACCACTGAGGGCGAGCGAGAATCGGTTCTTGACTGTCACGGGGAGGCTGGTGCATCAGTTGCGGGTGGCCCGGACCTACCCCTAACGCTAACGCTGGAAAGACATCGTTGACAGCGTTAATAAAGAGAATTTGCAGGGGAAGCAACGGTAGCGGTGCGTTCAGCAATGAGGCAACACCCACCGCAATAATTTCCCCCATATTCCCTGAAAGCAGATAAATCGTAAAGGTACGAATATTGCCGAAAATGGCGCGACCTTGACCGATCGCCGCGATAATGGTCGAGAACGCATCGTCCTGTAAGACCATATCCGCCGCCTCGCAAGCGACCTGAGTGCCGCGTTTGCCCATCGCCACACCAATATCGGCTTTCTTCAGAGCCGGGGCGTCGTTTACTCCGTCTCCCGTCATCGCCACAACGTCGCGGTTTTCCTGGTGTAAGGCGATGAGATTGAGTTTTTGTTCCGGGCTGACTCGGGCAAAGATGGGAATTTGGCGCAGGCGATCGCGCTCGCTGTCGCTGAGGTCTGCCAGGGGTTTGAGAGATTCTCCGGGTTCGGCCACTGTTTCAGACTCAGTCGTCAAGCCGACAGCCAGACCTACATGACGAGCGGTGATGGGTTGATCGCCGGTGACCATAATGGCGCGAATTCCCGCATCGTGGCAGGCTTTAAGGGCTTTTTTCGCCGCCTCACGGGGGGGATCGAGTAGGCCGATCGCTCCAATCAGCGTTAAATTCTCATAGGCTTTCGTTTCAGCATCGCCCACCATTTTTTGAGCGATCGCGAGAATTCGCAAGCCGTTCTCGGCCATCTCCCGAAAGCGATCGTCCCACTCTTGGCGACGAGAGTCATCCATTGCAGCAATTCCATCATCCGTCAACACCCCGGTCACAATCGGTAAAACCGATTCTGGCGCACCTTTGACAGCAACTCGCACCCCATCATCAGTCTCGTGGTACGTCGCCATCATCTTCGTCTTGCTATCGAAGGCCACTTCTCGAATTTCGGGCTGAGACGTTAGTAAGTCGTCACGGCGTACGTCGGCTTTCGCCCCGGCCACCAACAACGCCACTTCCATCGGGTCGCCAACTACAGTATTTTCGTCATTATCAGCGCGATCGGGTAAGACGGCGTTGTTGCACAATACCCCGACTTCCAGGGCGGCTTGAAGGGCCTGGCGATCGCCGGGATTCACCGGTTCGTCATCGCAGCTAAACTGACCGTCCGTTGACAAGCCTTCACCACTGATGCGGACGGTTCCCATATCCAAAGCCAACTCGCGCACCGTCATGCGATTTTCAGTCAGCGTTCCCGTTTTATCGGTACAGATGATACTGGTCGCGCCCAAGGTTTCCACAGCAGACAGCTTGTTAATCAGAGCGTTGCGTTGGGCCATACGCCACATTCCCCGGGCTAGGGCTACGGTGGCGACAATGGGAAGTCCCTCGGGGACCGTGGCCACCGCCAGGGCGATGGCCGTTTCAATGGTGACGAATAAGTCTCTCCCCCCAATGATGCCGGCCGCAGCGATGAAGGCGCAAATCACCAGGGTTAACCAAATGAGACTGCGACCTAATTTATCGAGGCGTTTTTCGAGGGGGGTGACCTCTTCTTGGGCTGAGGCGGTGAGTTCGGAAATATGCCCTAACTCAGTACGGGTTCCGGTGGCGACGACGACCCCTTCCCCAGACCCTCGCGTGAGGGCGGTTCCTTTAAACAAAATGTTTTTACGCTCGGCGATGGAGCATTCTTCCTCAAGGGCTTCGCTGTTTTTGCTGACGGGAAGGGATTCACCGGTGAGAGTGGACTCGTCCACTTGCATCTTCGAGGCTTCGAGAACTCGCAAGTCGGCGGACACCACATCGCCGCCTTCGAGAAGTACGATATCCCCGGGAACGAGTTCTTCGGCGGAAATTTCCTGGACGTCTCCATTGCGTCGCACCTTGGCCCGCGTTTGACTCAGTTGTTTAAGGGATTCCATGGACTGAACCGCTTGGCGTTCGGTGAAAAAGCCAATGGCGGCATTGAGTAGAATCGCAATCAGAATGGCAATGCCCTCGATCCATTCTTGAAAGATAAACGAGACGATCGCCGCCACGCCGAGTAAGCCCACGATGGGACTTTTAAATTGATCGATGAGAATCGCCCAACTACTGCGAGTCTTGGCTTCTTGGAGGCGGTTATAGCCAAATTGTGCCTGTCGCTCGCGTACGGCTGATGACGTTAAACCGCGATCGCGCTCCACACCTAGAGCGGATAATACGTCGTCGCCGTCGCGCAAGCTCGCTGTGGGAGCGTCGATATCTACTTGTTTCATCGTCGTTTTGCGAAGGGGGGATTTTCCATGACTGACATCAAAGGCTGGGAAGGGGTCATCTAAGCCGCATCCCCCCGCCAACGATAATAGGCCGCACAGGCCCCTTCCGACGACACCATGGGCGCACCCAGGGGATGGTCTGGGGTGCAACGAGTGCCGAACGCAGGACAGTCATGGGGTTTGTGGAACCCTTGCAGAATCTCGCCGCTGATGCACTCGGTTTCTGTTGCATCTGGGGAGATATCACTGGAAAACCCGAAACGGCGATCGCCATCAAATTGGCGATACTCCTCCCGTAACCCGAAACCACTGGCGGGAATTTCCCCTAAGCCACGCCAGTGACGGGGAATCACCTCAAAGACTTCTTGAATCAGCCTTTGGGCGGTGGGGTTGCCCTCCCGTTGCACTGAGCGGCTATATTGGTTTTCAACTTGGGCAACTCCCGTTTCCAATTGCTTGAGACAGAGATAAATCCCCTGCAAGACATCCACCGGTTCAAATCCAGTGACGACGATGGGGACGTGATAGGTCTCAACTAAGGGGTCATATTGGGTATAGCCCATGACCGTGCAAACATGACCAGCGGCCAGAAATCCCTGAACCAGACAGTTAGGTGAACTCAAAATCGCCTCCATGGCGGGAGGGACGAGAACATGGGAGACTAACAGGGAGAAATTGTCAAGCTGTTGTTGTTTGGCTTGGTAAACGGCCATGGCGGTGGCGGGGGCGGTGGTTTCAAAGCCGACAGCGAAGAAGACCACCTGTTTCTGGGGATTGTCGCGGGCGATCGCCAACGCATCGAGAGGGGAGTAGACGGTTCGCACATCGCCGCCGGTGGCTTTGACGGCCAGGAGATCGCGATCGCTCCCCGGAACCCGTAACATATCCCCAAAGGAACAGAGAATCACATCCTGGCGACTGGCTAAATCCAGGGCTTTATCGATGCGTTCGATGGGAGTGACACAGACGGGACAACCCGGACCATGAACCAGGGTAACCTCATCGGGAAGCAGGCGATCAATACCATATTTGACGATCGCATGGGTTTGTCCGCCACAAATCTCCATAATCGTCCAAGGTTGCGTCACGAGGTCTGCGATCGCCTCCCTGTATTGCTGCGATAAACTTGCATCCCGGTATTCACTGACAAACTTAATCATATTGGCACGTCCAGACTTAGCTAACTCTTATGTTAGACTACAAAAAGTTCTTTGACGGTTCGATTTTGCAATAATCTCAGTTCCTTTGGCTTTTAAGTTAGGGTTTAGGCAAAAAACATAACAAAAGTAAAATAAGGGTGAAGTATGGATAAATTGCGACGGCTAAGGCTCGATGGATTTAAATCCATTAAACACTTAGACCTTGAACTGAGTCCTCTTAATATTTTAATTGGCGCCAATGGATCTGGCAAGAGTAATCTCATTTCATTTTTTAAGATGCTCAATGAAATGATGGCCGGGCGTTTACAACAACATATTGGTATTTCCGGACGTGCCACCTCTCTGCTACACTTTGGAGCCAAAATAACTCCCCAAATGCAAGCTCATCTTGAGTTTGAGGTTGAGCGTGGTGTAAATCGGTATCAAATCCAGTTATGTCATGCGTCAGGTGATACCTTAATATTTGCTGAAGAACGCTTAAGTTTCCTCGAATCTGGTTCTAGCCAAGCCAAAGTGGATGACCTAGGTTCCGGTCACCAAGAAACTAAAATTCACCAAGCAGCAGAGGACGGAAAACTAACAGCAAAAGCCATTCGCTACTTACTAAACCGCTGTCGTGTTTACCACTTTCATGATACCTCAACCACTGCTGATGTTCGACAGTCTTGTTACATTGGAGATAACCGATGGCTAATGCCCGATGCTGGGAATTTAGCAGCGATGCTTCACCGATTCCGCGAAGAAGAGGGGGTGTATTATCGTCGTATTGTTGAAACAGTTCGTCTGATTGCACCCTTTTTTGAGGATTTTGTCCTCGAACCTGATGCTTCAAGTCGCCTCATGCTTAACTGGCAAAGTAAAGACTCAGATCGTCCCTTTGGTCCCCACCAGTTTTCTGATGGAACGTTGCGGTCAATTTGCTTAATTACTTTGTTATTACAGCCGGAATCTGAATTGCCTAAATTGATAATTGTCGATGAGCCAGAATTAGGACTGCATCCCTATGCACTCAGGATTATTGCAGATTTATTCAGCAGTGTCTCACTGCATACTCAGGTGATAATTAGCACCCAATCCAGTTCATTTTTAGACTATTTTGAACCTGAGAATATTATCACAGCGGATTTAACTGAAAAAGCCTCCCAGTTTCGCAGACTCAATTTACAGGAACTAGAACCCTGGCTAGAGGATTATAGCTTGGGGGAAGTGTGGCAAAAAAATGTCATCGCTGGAGGACCTCATTGATGATTCGACTCTATTTATTTGCTGAAGGTCAAACTGAACAGACATTTGCCAGTAATTTAATGACACCCCATTTAGCAAATTATGGAGTTTATTTAAACAAGCCTGTCTTGATTTCTCACGGAAGAAAGAAAGGTGAAATACATCGCGGCGGCGGGCAAAACTATGCCGCCATGAAACAAGATATTCTACGGTTTCTGAAGCAGGAAAAATCCAGGGATGTTTATTTTACAACCATGCTTGATTTGTATGCACTCCCCCCTGAGTTTCCAGGGTTCATGGCTGCACAAACATACCGAAATACGCCCTATGACCAAGTTGCGTTTTTAGAGAAGTCTTTCGCCGAGGATATTGGTGATGATAGATTTTTGCCCCATCTCCAGCTTTACGAGTATGAAGCGTATCTATTTTGTGAGCCAAACCACTTTTTAAGTATCGAACCTGGGGGAACTAAAGGAGTAGAGACGTTGCAGACTATTGCCGGCCAATATGAGAGTCCTGAATTGATTAATGATGCCCCTCAAACAGCACCCAGTAAACGTATTATTGCTGAATTTCCAAAATACAAGAAAGCTAAGTCGGTTTGGGGTCCACTGGTGGCACAACACATCGGCTTACCTGTCATTAGACAACAGTGTCCTCACTTTAACAAATGGCTGTCAAGTTTGGAATTATTAGGACAGGTTTAAGAAGCTAATAGTGAAGTAATTAGGAGGGTTCTATGGCGTTACCAGAGCGGTGTCTATGGGGTGATTTTTGGAAACTTAACGAGGTTAACCTAACATCAACAAGAATGTGACAAAAGGATAAATTTTATAAACTAGGGTTTAAGTTTCTGGAGAATCTGTCTATAGTAAAGGGTAAGCCTGTCAATCTGGGGCGATCGCAGTTCCTGCACGCTTCGCGATCGCAGTTCCTGCACGCTTCGCGATTGCAGTTCCTGCACGCTTCGCGAGCGCACCTCCCGGATTGCCAAATCACCCGAGTCACCCCAATGCACGAAGTCAGTATCATGGCACAAACCCTAGAAATCGCCCTAAATGAGGCGAATCGACAGGGTGCGCGTCAGATTCATCGCTTAACCGTCCGCGTCGGAAGCCTCTCAGGAGTCGTTCCCGATGCCCTTCGTTTCGCCTTTGATGTTGTCGCCCAAGATACCATTGCTGAACAAGCAAAATTTGAAATTGAACCCGTGGCGGCTCGTTGTTACTGTCAAGCCTGTAAACAAGACTTTTATCCCGAGGATATTATTTTCGTCTGTCCCCATTGTGGAACCCTAAGTTCCCAGGTTCTCAACGGGAAAGAACTCGAAGTGTCATCGTTGGAGATCTCTTAATCATGTGTCAAGATTGCGGTTGTTCCGTTACCCCAGCTAATATTCGCATGACCTCAGAAAATCAGTCTCATCACGACCATTCCCACGACCATTCCCATCACGACCATTCTCACGGTCATTCCCATCACGACCATTCCCACCAACAGATTAACCTCCACCAAGCGATTCTCTCAAAAAACGATCGCCTAGCCGAACGAAATCGCGGTTTTTTTGCAGCCAAAAACCTCTTTGTTCTCAATATCCTCTCCTCACCGGGTTCTGGGAAAACCGCACTCCTGGAACGAACCTTAATGGAGTTGAGCGATTGCATTCCCGCCGCCGTCATCGTGGGAGACTTAGAAACCGACAACGACGCGCAACGACTGCGACGCAGTGGACAACAGGCGATTCAAATTATGACCGAAAGCCTCTGTCACCTCGAAGCTGAAGCCATCGCCGAAGCCACCCAAAAACTGGATTTAACCGATATTCAACTGCTGATTATCGAGAATGTGGGAAATTTAGTTTGTCCCGCCGCCTATGATTTAGGAGAAACCCAACGGGTGGTTCTCTTATCAACAACAGAAGGAGAAGATAAACCCCTAAAATATCCCACGGTGTTTAAATCTGCCGATGTGATTGTTTTGAATAAAATCGATATTGCTGAAGTGGTAGGATTTGACCGCGATCGCGCCCTGGAGAATATCCGCAAAATTGCCCCCCAAGCCCAAATCCTGGAAGTTTCCGCCCGGACTGGGGAAGGAATGGCACAATGGTATGAGTATTTACAACACCAGGTTCAGCCTCAGCCTGAACTCGCCGTTCACTAAACTGTCGTCAATCGAGAAAAGAATGTTTCAGAAATTTTTGGGGATGGTTCTGCTCATTTTAGGAACCTATCTTCTCGGCAAAAACATCGTCATCACAACGAGTTATATTCGTCCCGTTTGGGGAGATGCGTTAACGGTCATTGCTTTAGTTTCCTTGATGGTTGGGGTCGTCTCTCTGTTGTTCTTTTATTCAACCGTCGGAGGAGTCGGTTGGATCTTTATTGGGATTGGTTTAGTATCCTTTTTGTTTGTCGGACGGCTAATCATACGACCGACAACCATTTGGTACTTTCTGTTCTCCTTCGCCTCCCTAACCGCTGGCTTAAAACTTCTAACCACCGGAAGACGAATTCGTTTTTAACATGACACGCGAGTTAGAGACAACGATTCGGGGCGATCGCCTCCACCTAGACATTCAAGGAATTGTCCAAGGCGTGGGGTTTCGCCCCTTCGTGTATCAACTGGCCACCGCCCTAAACATAGCGGGCTGGGTCACCAATACCGCTGACGGAGTTGTGATCGAAATTGAGGGCGATCGCCCCCAACTCGAACAATTCTGTCAGCGTCTCCTCGCTGAACTCCCTCCCCACGCCCAAATCCATCGCCTCCATCGCCAAGAGATCCCCCCCCAGGGCCAAACAGACTTCCTCATTCAGGCCTCCGAATCCCATCCCCAACGCAAAACCGCCCTAATTCTCCCGGATCTCGCCACCTGTTCCCACTGCATCGAAGAACTGTTTAACCCCAACAATCGCCGCTACCGCTATCCCTTCATCAACTGCACCCACTGCGGCCCCCGATATAGCATTATCGAGACCCTTCCCTACGATCGCCCCCTCACCACCATGGCGGGGTTCCCCCTTTGCAACGACTGTCAGCAAGAATACGACAATCCCGGCGATCGCCGCTTCCACGCCCAACCCAACGCCTGCGAGGTCTGTGGCCCCCAATTAACGTTTCATCCCGCCACCAACCTCCCTCCCCTAGACGCCGCCCAAACCCTGCTACGTCAGGGACAAATCCTGGCCCTGAAAGGCTTAGGCGGGGTTCAACTCCTCGTCAACGCCCAAGACGAG
This sequence comes from Sodalinema sp., assembly GCF_046483825.1. NCBI lineage: Bacteria > Bacillati > Cyanobacteriota > Cyanophyceae > Oscillatoriales > Oscillatoriaceae > Sodalinema > Sodalinema sp. Next base: position 7,150 of record NZ_JAWOCL010000203.1, on the reverse strand, counting down.
GTGGCGGTTCAACGGCTACGTCAACGGAAACATCGCCCTAGTAAACCCTTTGCGGTGATGTATCCCCATCTCGATGTCGTTCGTCAAGACTGTTCTCTCAGCGACAGCGAAGCCGAACTCTTGCAATCCCCCGCCGCCCCCATCGTCTTATTGCGTCAACTCTTACAGCATCAACAACAGCCTCGCCTCGCCCCTTCCGTCGCCCCCAACAATCCCGATTTAGGGGTCATGCTTCCCTACACGCCCCTACATCATCTTCTCTTGCGAGAGTTCGCCGCCCCCCTCATCGCCACCAGTGGGAATCTCTCCGGGGAACCGATTTGTATTGACAATCAGGAAACCCTGCAACGCCTGGGGAACATCGCCGACGGCTTTTTGCTGCATAACCGCCCCATCGCCCGCCCAGTGGATGACTCGGTGGTACGGGTAATGGCTAAGACTCCCGTGATCTTGCGACGGGCTAGGGGATACGCCCCCAGAACTCTCTCGCTTCCTGGATTATCTCAATCGGTGTTAGCGGTGGGAGGCTATTTTAAGAATACGGTGGCGATCGCCTTCGATGAGAAGGTGTTTGTCAGTCAACATATTGGCGATTTAGACAATCCCGCCAGCCGCCAGGCCTTTGACTATACCCTGGCCAAACTCTCTAGTATCTATGACTTTGAACCTGAGGTGATTGTCTGTGATAGCCATCCTGATTATCCCTCGACTCAGTTCGCCCAACACCTGGCCCAAGACAAACAATGTTCCTTAATCCGGGTTCAACATCATCAGGCCCATATCCTCTCGGTGATGGCGGAACATGGATTACAGGCCCCGGTGTTGGGAATTGCTTGGGATGGAACTGGCTATGGGATGGATGGAACGATTTGGGGGGGGGAATTGTTGCAGATTGACACCTCGCCCCAGGGATTTCAGCGGTTAGCCCATTGTCGCAGTTTTCCTCTCCTGGGGGGCGATCGCGCAGCCAAGGAACCGCGACGGGCGGCGTTGGGGCTATTGTGGGAAGCTTTCGGAGAAGAGATGTTTCAAAATCCCGCCTTAACCTCGCTTCCGCCGCTTCGGGCTTTTTCGCCTTCGGAGTTGAACCTGGTTCAGACGGCGTTACGTCGTGGGCTGAATACGCCCCGTAGTAGTAGTGTGGGGCGGTTGTTTGATGCGATCGCCTCCCTGTTAGGGCTTCAGCAGCGTCTGAGTTTTGAAGGGGAAGCGGCCATGGCCTTGGAATTTGCCGCTAGAACCGTGAACACTGGCGAAGTTTACCCAATTTCCCTCTCTGGGGGAGTTTGGGATTGGCAAGAGATGCTGTTGGGCATTTTGGGCGATCGCACCTCAGGAGAATCTATCCCCTATATCGCCGCCAAGTTTCACAATAGTCTCATCGAGGCGATCGCCCAGATGCTGCAAACCTATCATCATCCCTCCCTTCCCGTCGTGTTAACGGGGGGTTGCTTCGGGAATCAGCGTCTCCTGGAGGGGGCGATCGCCCGGCTGCAACAGATGGGCATCCAACCCTACATCAACCAACAGTTCCCAGCCAACGACGGCGGACTCAGCCTCGGGCAAATCTATCGACTCTGCCAATCTTGAGCGAATCCTAGGGATTTTAGTGAGCTTGAAACGACCCTGATTATACCATAAAACCTCTTGTTTGTCACGGTTTTGTCTTGCAAAAGTTACCCGATGTCGAAAAAACTGGGGCGATCGTAAAAAGTTTTTAAATCCTGACCCTCTTGGCTTGAAATACCCCTACCATAGCCCATAAGACTGTAGCGAGGAGGCCGTCCCGAACCGCAAACCCCGCCTCATGCTTGTTACAATTCTTGTCATTCTTTCGCATTTATACAAATTATGTGTTTAGCCGTCCCCGGACAAGTCTTAGAAATTGAGGGAACCGACCCTCTGAACAAAAGTGGAAAAGTCAGTTTCGGCGGCGTCGTCAAAACCGTGAGCCTCGCCTATGTCCCCGAGGTTGAGATCGGGGATTACGTCGTCGTTCATGTCGGATTTGCCCTAAGCAAAGTCGATGAAGCCGCAGCACAACAAACCCTAGCTGATTTACAACAGATTGCAAAATTGGGTTAATAAACGTAAATACCTCTCGCAATCTCCCCAGAAGTATCCCATACTAAGTCAAGGAGAATCAATCGAAACTCAACCATTTTTCGGGGAAAAATTTATTCAACTTAAATTTCGATTAACCCTCCATTAACCTTGTCCATTAAAACAACATCCTAATTGTTTGAAGGGTGTCTTCTGTTGTCAAGAAAACGGGTTACAGCCCCGGCCATGCAACAGATCCCATCGACCCCTGACATTCTCCAACCGTGCAATCGCGAAGCGTGCAGGAACTGCAATCGCGAAGCGTGCAGGAACTGCAATCGCGAAGCGTGCAGGAACTGCAATCGCTCCCTAAACCCAAGATCCGCACCCACTCCCCCGAACCGCCGCTCACCAAGGACTAAGAGCATGAACACTAGCACCTACGCCACCCTCGACGGAAACGAAGCCGTTGCCCGGGTTGCCTACAAACTCAACGAAGTCATCGCCATCTACCCCATCACCCCCGCCTCCCCCATGGGCGAATGGGCCGATGCTTGGATGTCAGACGGGCAACCCAACCTTTGGGGAACCGTCCCCTCCGTCATCGAAATGCAGAGCGAAGGAGGGGCGGCCGGGGCCGTGCATGGGTCCCTACAAACCGGGTCACTCACCACCACCTTCACCGCCTCCCAAGGGTTGCTGTTGATGATCCCCAACCTCTACAAAATTGCCGGGGAACTCACCAGCGCCGTCCTCCATGTAGCTGCCCGTTCCGTCGCCGCCCAGGCCCTGTCCATCTTCGGCGACCATAGCGATGTCATGGCCGCCCGAGGAACCGGCTTCGCCCTCCTCTGTTCCGCCTCCGTCCAAGAAGCCCAAGATCTAGCCCTGGTCGCCCATACCGCCAGCCTCGAATCGCGGGTTCCCTTCATCCACTTCTTCGACGGCTTCCGCACCTCCCACGAAATCCAAAAAATCGAAACCCTCGACGAGTCCATCATTCGCGATCTCATCGATGACGACTGGGTCTATGCCCATCGTAGCCGGGGACTGACCCCCGATCGCCCCGTCTTACGAGGCACCGCCCAGAACCCCGATGTCTTCTTCCAAGCCCGAGAAAGCGTCAACCCCTTCTACAACGCCTGTCCCGACATGGTACAGCGGGCCATGGACCAACTGGCGCAACATACCGGTCGCCAGTACCAAATCTACGAATACCACGGCGCACCCGATGCCGATCGCGTCGTCGTCCTCATGGGGTCCGGCTGTGAAACCGCCCAAGAAACCGTAGACTACCTCAGCGCCCAAGGGGAAAAGGTTGGAGTCCTGAAAGTGCGCCTCTATCGCCCCTGGGACATCGACAAACTTCTCGCCGCCTTCCCCAACACCGTCGAGAAAATCGCCGTCCTCGATCGCACCAAAGAACCCGGCGCCAGCGGCGAACCCCTCTATCTCGATATTGTCTCCGCCTTCAGCGAAGCCTGGGAAGGCACAATGCCCAAAATCGTCGGCGGACGCTATGGCTTGTCGTCCAAAGAATTCAACCCCGCCATGGTGAAAGGCGTCTTCGACAACCTCAGCCAAGACAAACCCAAAAACCACTTCACCATCGGCATTCACGACGACCTCACCCAAACCTCCCTTCCCTACGACGAATCCTTTAGCACCGAACCCGATGAGGTCTCTCGTTCCGTATTTTACGGCTTAGGCTCCGATGGAACCGTCGGCGCCAACAAAAACTCCATCAAAATCATCGGTTCCGCCACCGACAACTACGCCCAGGGCTACTTCGTCTATGACTCCAAAAAATCCGGGGCCGTCACCGTCTCCCACCTGCGCTTTGGTCCCCGGGCCATTCGCTCCACCTACCTGATTAACCAAGCTAACTTCGTCGGCTGTCACCAATGGACGTTCCTCGAAAAACTCAACGTCCTCAAAGCCGCCGCCCCAGGCGCCACCTTCCTCCTCAATAGTCCCTATAGTCCCGACGAGGTGTGGGATCGGCTTCCCCTAGAGATTCAAGAGCAGATTGTCCGTAAAAACCTCAAATTCTACGTCATCAACGCCCTACAAGTGGCACGGGACAATGGTATGGGGGGACGCATCAATACCGTGATGCAAACCTGCTTCTTTGCCCTGTCAGGGGTCTTACCTCGGGAAGAGGCCATCAGCGAAATCAAAAAAGCCATTGAGAAAACCTATGGCAAAAAAGGACAAGCTATTGTCCAGATGAACCTGAACGCCGTCGATGCGACGCTGGACCATCTCTATGAAGTGAATGTGCGCGAAGCGACTTCCACCGTCCGCATGAGTCCGACGATTCCCGATACCGCACCGGAGTTTGTCCGTACCATCGAGGGCAAAATGTTGGCTCGTGAAGGAGATGACCTCCCCGTGAGCGCCCTCCCCTGTGATGGAACCTATCCCACAGGAACCGCGAAATGGGAAAAACGCAATGTTGCCCAAGAAATCCCCGTTTGGGACCCTGATGTCTGCGTGCAATGTGGCAAATGCGTCATGGTTTGCCCTCATGGGGTGATTCGCGGCAAAGCCTACGACGAGGGGCAATTGGGGAATGCACCCGAGAGCTTCAAGTTCACCGATATTCGTGACAAAGACCCCAATTTCGCCGGCAGCAAGTTTACGATTCAGGTGGCTCCCGAAGACTGTACCGGTTGCGGCATTTGTGTCGATGTCTGTCCAGCGAAAAACAAATCGATGCCCTCCAAGAAAGCCATTAATATGGAGGCGCAACCGCCGCTACGGGAACAGGAACGGGAAAACTGGGACTTCTTTATGAATCTCCCCAATCCCGATCGCCGCAACCTGCATCTCGATCGCATCCGTCAGCAACAATGGCAAGAACCGCTGTTTGAGTTCTCCGGGGCCTGTGCCGGTTGTGGGGAAACCCCCTATCTGAAACTGGTGTCGCAACTGTTCGGCGATCGCACCGTCATCGCCAACGCCACCGGCTGTTCCTCCATCTACGGCGGCAACCTCCCCACCACCCCCTGGGCTCACAACGCCGAGGGACGGGGGCCAGCTTGGTCCAACAGTCTCTTTGAAGACAACGCCGAGTTTGGCTTAGGCTTCCGTATGTCCCTCAACAAACATATGGGATTTGCCCAAGAGTTGCTGCAAAAACTCTCCGGGGAACTGGGGGACACTGTAGTCCAACAGATTCTTGACAATCCCCAGAAATCCGAAGCCGACATCTGGGAACAACGGGAAGCCGTGGCGGGTTTGAAACAACAGCTTGACTCCCTCAGCAGCCCTGACGCGAAACAACTGCGTAGCCTCGCCGATTACTTGGTGAAAAAAGATGTCTGGATTATCGGTGGGGATGGTTGGGCCTATGACATCGGCTTTGGCGGCTTAGATCACGTCATCGCCAGTGGTCAAAATGTCAACATCCTGGTCATGGATACGGAGGTGTATTCCAACACCGGCGGACAGTCGTCTAAAGCGACTCCTCGCGGTGCGGTGGCTAAGTTTGCCGCTGGTGGGAAACCGGCACCGAAGAAAGACTTGGGCTTAATTGCCATGACCTACGGCAATGTCTATGTGGCCTCCGTGGCCATGGGGGCGCGGGATGAACATACCCTGAAGGCCTTTATCGAAGCGGAGGCCTATGAGGGGCCGTCCTTGATTATTGCCTACAGCCATTGCATCGCTCATGGCATTAACATGACCACCGCCATGACTCATCAGAAAGCGTTGGTTGAAAGTGGTCGCTGGTTGCTGTATCGCTATAACCCTGAGTTGAAAGAGATGGGTCAGAATCCCTTGCAAGTGGATTCGCGATCGCCCAAGAAAGGGGTGGAAACCTCCATGTACGCGGAAAACCGCTTCAAGATGCTCACCAAAACCAAACCCAAAGACGCGAAGCGGTTGCTGAAAGAAGCCCAAGGCGATGTGGATACTCGTTGGGCCATGTATGAATACCTGGCCAATCGTCCCCTCACCAACGACGAATAGACCTTCAGAACCGTCGGGGGAGCCACCCCATTAGCTCCCCCAGTCCCCCTAGTTTGACGCGAATATCATGGAACTCACCACACAGTATCTCGGACTCAGCCTCAAATCTCCCCTGGTTCCCTCAGCGGCGGCTCCTTTAACAGAAGACATCGATAATGTCAAGCGTTTAGAGGATGCTGGAGCGGCGGCGATCGTGCTACACTCCCTGTTTGAAGAACAACTGCTCAAAGAGAAATTCGAGTTACACCACCACCTCGAATATGGAACCGAGAGTTTCGCCGAAGCCCTGACCTATTTCCCCGAAGCCGAAGAGTATCACGTCGGTCCCCAACTGTACCTCGACCATATCCGCGACGCTAAAGCCAGCGTTGACATTCCCATCATCGCCAGTTTGAACGGTTTTTCCCCCGGCGGTTGGGTCGAATATGCCCAACAGATGCAAGACGCCGGGGCGGATGCCTTGGAGTTGAACATCTACTATGTTCCCACGGACATGAACATGACCGGGGCTGAGGTGGAAGAGAACTATCTCAACATCTTGCGGGATGTCAAAGGGGAGGTTAACATCCCCGTGGCGGTGAAGTTGAGTCCCTTTTTCAGCAACATGGCCAATATGGCCAAACGGCTATCGGACGCCGGGGCGGATGGACTGGTGTTGTTTAACCGCTTCTACCAGCCAGACATTGATTTAGAGGAGTTGGAAGTTTCGCCCCATGTCCTCTTGAGTACCCCCCAGGACCAGCGATTACCCATGCGTTGGATTGCCCTGTTGTATGGTCAAGTTGAGACGGATTTTGCAGCCACCGGCGGCATTCAACATGGCACCGATGCCATCAAGTTACTTATGGCCGGGGCGAAGGTGACGCAAGTTTGTTCGGCGTTACTCCGTCATGGGATTCCCCATCTCCGGAACCTTGAACATCAGATGTTGCATTGGATGGAAGAGCATGAGTATGAGTCGGTGCAACAGATGCAGGGTAGTATGAGTCAGCGCCATTGTCCTGATAAGTCTGCCTATGAACGGGCGCAATACATGAAGGCGGTTTCCTCCTATCAGTATGAACCGGAACGGGTGATGTCCTAATCCCTCCCAAGAGGGGAAAAACCCACCCCCAACCCCTCCCAAGAG
>NZ_JAWOCL010000140.1:0-7845 GCF_046483825.1 Sodalinema sp. | reverse complement strand
CATCGGTTTCCTGCCAATCGCACACCACTAAATCCACATCATTGGCCAAAAAGTCATTTAGGTACTCAATACACTGACTACGACGCTCCAAAGGTAAGTCGTCTAATCCATCTAATAGAAAAATTAAATCCCTGTTTCTTGGCCATTCATTGGACAACCCTTTAGAAATTCCCCACTGCTCAAGTTGCCCGAAAATCCAGGAGCTAATACTTGGATTATGTTGTCGTTTATTCCAAAAAAATCCAGTTGTAATTGGCTGCCATTCAGAAAGCTCTAGAATAATAGGTACTGGTGCTGAAACGTCAAGCTTCGCACGGTTCAGTAAAGCATCTGCCAACTCTAGTAATGTTGTCGTTTTGCCACTCCCTGGCTTGCCCAAAAGTAAGAGTTTTCCGTCAACTGATGGAGCATAAAAGATATCTAGAATACCCCTCTGTGGCAATGGCTCAAATCGTCCTGTTTCGCCAACCTTAACTGAGGTATTCCGAGAAACTTTTAGCCGCTCAGAGGGCAATGTTTTGCTTAACTTCTGAGCCAGTTTGTGGTGTAAGGATTGGGCTAAACGGCTCTCAATTTCAGCTTCCATACAATTGACAAAAGCCTGACGTTGTTTGTACTCTTGTCGTGATAATTCACTTCGTCCGAACATTGCAAGCACCCTGTTTCTCGGCAAGGTCTAAAATAGATTGACGTTTTTCTCTGAATACAGTCATCACAGACCTTAGGCCCCTCCTCTGCTCAATCTCCGCTGAAACAATGAGACAGCAGAGCCGCTGAAAATCCGCGCCACAGCTTAAGCCATGGCACGAGATAACCTGCAATACTAACCCTTTTCCACTCCCGTAATGGGGTCAGCATTGGGATCAGGAAGGGGTTTTTGCACCGAAATATCCGACGACCAATTCTCCGAATCCGAGGACTTCGATCGCGATCGCGCCACCTGTTGCACCCGTCGCTCCTGTAACTGAGTCAACTCCTGCTGATACAGAGCAAAAATCCGTCCCAAACTTACCGCCAACGCATTCCAACTCTCATCATGAGTTAGCTTACTGGCAATCCCCTGCAACATCTCCTGCTGGTCATTCTTCTGCACATAGCGTTTCAAACGAGCGCCATCCTTCGACAACGCCGCCTGATAAATCTCGCCATCGCACCACCATAACCCCGGCTGATTCAATAACCAGGTTAATAAATACCCCTCAGGATATTGCTCTCGGACCCATGCGGCTAAATGCTGGAGTTCTTTCATCGCCTCACCTTGGTTCACGTTAAATGCATCAATAAGTTGGTCAGGTTGCTCAAAACGATAGGTATCTTCAATCTGAATCATGGGATTATGACTCACATGAATATGAGTAGAAGGACGGGGGTCAGAGACCGACGACGGCCTCGGAGGGTCGGGGTGCTGACGTTTCACAGGGGTCACAACGTAAACGACTCAACAATGGGACGCAGATGAACAGCATAGACAAAAACGAGAGATGGACTCAGCCAATCCCAAGCTCAACATCCAATCCCAGGTTACCCCGAACAGGGACGAACCTGAGTCAATAGCCGCACCATATCATCGATCGCCGCCCGTTGTTCGCTCACCGATCTCGTCGATTGATTGACCATAATCGCAAAGGTCAGAGTTCCATACTCCCGATGCTCCAAATACCCCGACAACGCCGAAACCCCAGCAATCGTCCCCGTCTTCGCCTGAATCGCCACCGGACTATCCCCCAAACGATGTCGCAGCGTCCCCGACTCCCCCGCCACCGGTAGCGAGGCCCGATAGAGACTCCCCTGGGGACTCCTGGCCATCCCCTGTAACGTCTGCACCAACGCCTGAGGACTGACCCAGTTCACCCGAGACAACCCAGACCCATCATTGACCTGAAACAGCTCCTCATCAACCCCCAACTGAGCCAACACCCGACTCATCACTTGCAATCCTCGCTCCGCCGCCGCGAGGGGTCTCCCCGAGGACTCCTCCTCAGACAACAACTCTGGCGACGCCGTGACCCCCAACCAACGCAACAACACCTCAGCATAGAGATTATCACTGACCCGATTGGTTCGCTCCACCAAACTCCCCAGAGAGGGAGAATCGACTGCTGCAATTTCGACTCCTTTCACCAACCGGGGAACCTCGGTAATGCGGCGACTTCCCACCGGCAGCCCCTGAGCTTGCAACTGACGCCAGAAGTGATCTAAAAAGGCTTCATTGGGATACACCTGCGCCACCGACACCGCCGCTGGCTCAGATCCCGCCGCCAACTCCCCCTCAATCGTAATCATCGGGTCTCTGAACCCCCGTCCCAACCGTAGCCATTCGGACTCCTCCGCCGCCACGGTTCGGGAGCGATTATCTAACCACCAACGACCCGGAGAGCCATCCTCCTCCCGTTCCCACTCCACCCGCAACGGTTCCCCAATCTCTTGAGGATGCAGGGTAAAGGGAATCTCATTGCGGTCAACAATGGCACTATTAGCCGGTGCGCCATACCCCGCTTGAACATCTTCCCATTGCCAACGAGGATTCACCGCCTCCCCTGGGAAATAACTGGCATCGAGCCAGAGTTCTCCAACATGAGTCACTCCCGCCGCCGCCACTTGTTGCGCCAATGTCTCTAAATGTTCACCGGTTAGGGTGGGGTCTCCCCGGCCGACGATCTGCAACCCCGTTTCCGTGCGATAGACTGAGGTGCGAACCCGATAATCAGGGCCGAGATGAGTTAAGGCGGCGGCGGTGGTGAGAAGTTTGACGTTCGAGGCCGGTAAAAAATACTGCTGTGCCTCGCGACTGTAGAGGGTGCGATCGCCCCCCAGAGACTCAACCAAAATCCCCCAACGAGACCCCGGGCCGTGGTTGAGGCGAATCTCATCAATGGCCCCCGCCAACGCCTCCTCGCAAATTGGCTCCGGTTCTCCCTGAGCTAAACTTGGCTGTCCCGAGACCTCCAGACCGGCCACCATCGCCATGGCCGCGATCGCCCCCACCAACTTCCCCGATCGACTGCAAGCCACCACCATCGCCGAATCCTGACCTCCACGAGACGAAACCGATCTTACATGGTATCATAGTCGGCATAAGTTAAAGAATATGTCCCACCCGTCTCTATGGGGAGCAACACAATTATGAAACCGTTTAGCAAGATACTTGCCGTTACGATAGGAACCGCTAGCTTGGTCGTCGGCCAAGCGGCCCTGACGACCAGTTCATCGCTACTGCGTCGCCCCGAAACCTCCGCCTGGCTTGCAAGAGTCAATGCTAGTCCTATCGCCTATACTCCCCCCAATCGCGGTCGTCCTCAACAGACCCAAGGGACCGGATCTCGCGGCTGTGAGGCGATCGCCAGCGACAAAGACACCACAATCGACGTCACCCTCGTTGCTCCCGTCGACCATACCGCCTACACCGTCTCGGGTCAGCCTGTCTTCTACTGGCTCGCCGAGCATACCATCAACCGGCCTGTTGAATTTACCCTCGTCGAAGATGGCAACCCCAACCCCATCTACGTCGAAGAATTTGACCGCCTAGAAGCGGGTATGAATCAAGTCGCCTTAGACTCAGAACAGTCCCTAGAAGTCGGCAAAACCTACCGTTGGACCGTATCCGTCATCTGCAACGCTCAACGCCGGTCTGCTGACGTTTTCGCCCAGGGCTGGATTGAACGGGTTGACGTCTCCGAAGACCTCCAAACCCGACTCGATGCCGCCACCACTCCTGAAGACGTGGCCCAAGCCTACGCCGAGTCAAGCATCTGGTTCGATGCTTTGGCCGCCTTACCCAGTGACAGCGATCGCCTCGAAGCCTTTAACGCTGAAATCAATAACAGTGCCTCAGAGGCGGCCTCAGCGTCACAAGTTAACGAAGCCAACCCCTCCAACTAGACCCAGACCCCAAGACCATCCCCCTGTCCGTATTAGAGACGGGGGGATGGTTTTTTGCTGTGTTTTAGAGAGATTCCGACATCACGAGTGAATCTCCAAATTGAGGACATATCGTCCCAGAGACAGTTGTCCCGACCAAAGTTCATAGTCGAGCCGCAAATGTTCCGGCAGTGACTCCCCGGAAAACTCCAGTTGCCGTGTATAATTGCGCAGGCGCATCTGACTATGAGAATGGGGGTCTTCTCCTCGCAGCCAATAGCGACTGATGCCATACATTCCCCGTTCCCAGAGATGACGATAGCTGAGTCCTCCCTGTCCCTGCATGGTGGCGATCGCCCGATAAGGAGAAATCTCAAACCATAACAGTCGCGTCGGAGTGGGGGCCGGTTGGCCGTCAGAGTCGGCATTGGACTGGGGTTGCCACCCAAGAACCGCCGGTTCGTTCAACAGCAGATGAAACCGCTGTTGGTCTTTTTGATAGAGAGTTGCCGTGGTTTCCACCATAGACCACAGAGGGAGATCGGTAGAAATCAAAGACAGACAAGCGGGTTTGCGGTGAGTCAGCATAGAAAAACCAGAGAGTCAGGGATGGACGCAAATCGGCGATCACGAGAGCAAGCCACGGGCTAAGATAAGTCCACTGTCCTAGCTGTTTAGTAGATGATATGTCTTCCCCCATCGTAACAGTCAAAACCGATCAACAACGTCAAGATTTAGTTATTACTCCCCCAACATCAGGAGTTGCCCTCTCGGGAGAAATTCAAATCCCTGGTGATAAATCCATTTCCCATCGATCCCTGATGTTGGGCGCGATCGCCGAAGGGGAAACAACCATTAAAGGCCTACTCCTCGGAGACGATCCTCAAAGTACCGCCGCTTGTTTTCGGCAAATGGGGGCAGACATTTCGCAACTCTCAGACCAAGAGGTTCGCGTTCGAGGTTTGGGAATTGGCAACCTCCAAGAACCTAACGATATCCTCAACGCCGGCAATTCTGGAACCACCCTACGTTTGATGTTGGGCCTACTGGCCTCCCAACCCGGACAGTTTTTTGCGGTGACTGGGGACAAATCTCTGCGATCGCGGCCCATGTCTCGGGTGGTCACCCCACTGCAACAGATGGGAGCCAGCATTTGGGGCCGAGAAGGGGGGAAACTTGCTCCCCTCGCCATCTATGGCCGCCAACTCACCCCCAACCATTACCACTCTCCTGTCGCCTCGGCTCAAGTCAAATCCTGTATTCTTCTCGCCGGACTCAGTACCGAAGGCAAAACCACCGTCACCGAACCGGCCCTATCCCGCGATCATAGTGAACGGATGTTGCGGGCCTTTGGGGCTGAGATTGACGTAGACCCCAGTTGTCACCGCGTCACCCTCACTGGCCCCGCTCAACTCACGGGACAAACCGTTGTCGTTCCCGGAGACATTAGTTCTGCCGCTTTTTGGCTGGTGGCCGCCGCCATTCTTCCCGGTTCGGATTTGCGGGTGCAAAATGTCGGTATTAACCCAACTCGCACGGGAGTTTTAGAGGCCCTGCAACGGATGGAGGCCGATCTAACTCTGGAAAATCAGCGGGAAGTGGCCGGGGAACCCGTCGCCGATATCCGCGTTCGTAGTTCTCAGTTAAAGGGATGTGACCTCGGGGGTGCGTTAATTCCTCGCCTCATTGACGAAGTGCCGATTTTAGCCGTCGCCGCTACGATGGCCCAGGGAACCACTGTCATTCGCGATGCGGCTGAGTTGCGCGTCAAGGAAAGCGATCGCCTCCTCGCCATGGCCCGCGAACTGACCAAACTCGGCGCAAACGTTAGCGAACGTCCAGATGGCCTCGAAATTAGCGGCGGGGTTCCCCTCCATGGGGCGGATTTGGACAGTTACGATGATCACCGGGTTGCCATGAGTTTGGCGATCGCCGCTCTCTTAGCCGATCGCCCCAGTCACCTCTATAACGCCCAGGCCGCCTCGATTTCCTATCCTGACTTCATCGCTACTCTGAAAACGGCTCTCGGCGAGAGTTAAGACGAGTGTCAGACCGTCCCCAGTTCTCACGTAATCGCTATTGGCATCCCTCGCCCTTCCCCAAGCCAATCTTCGATGGCTATACCATTTTTTTCATGCATTCGTGCCACAAATGGCGGTCGGGGCGAACGGCTGTTCGCCCTCCCCCACTGTCCCTGTATCGCAAGGTTATCGAAAAGAGTATGGCAAGACAGACACGCTAGGACATATTTAATCGTCCAAAAACACACTTCAAAGTAATCTCTGGTTTTAAATCGTCATTGTTTAACTGTCTTAATCGATTGTCAGCCCTGGGCCACTTTATTGAAAAAAGTTACAAATTAGCAGTATCCTTATCCGTCCTTGGGGACGGTTTTTACGCCAAATTGCCTGAATTTGCGCGTAAATTTGCCCCAATCGTGCGATCGCAAACCGCCCTTACCCTTGCCAACCCGAAATTAGTTGACTACAATTCTCAGTAACCGACCAAACAACACCCCTAACTATGAGTTCCTCCAAAACCCAATTCCATCTCGTTGGACGAGTCCTCGGCGTTGACAGCAGCAGCAAAGGTAAAATCAAGGGCTTGCACCTACTCAACGAAGAAGGAACCCACCGTATTAAACTGAGTTCGTCATTGCGATCGCAATCCTTGGCCCTAGAACCCGGAACCTGGGTATCCGTGCGAGGAACCGAGAAACACAAAGCCAAACCCGATAAAACGAAGCTCAAAGCCAAACAGATTCAGCCCCATCCAGGGTTGCGGCAACTCAGCAAACCCGGTCACGGAGACCCCTGTCCCGCCCTAGACATCGAGGAGACCCCCTCCTCAGCCAGTCAACCCGACAACCCCCCCATCAAAGCCAAAGCCCCCGCCGGCAAAATCCTCGTCTGTCAGAAATCCAAATGTCGTAAACGGGCCAGCGGCGACCTCTGCAAACTTCTCAAACAGAGTCTCGACGAGTACGGACTTGGAGAGTCCATTCAAGTACAAGGAACCGGCTGTCTCAAACGCTGCAAATCTGCACCGAACCTGGTGGTGTTACCCAAAAAGGCTCGGCACAGTAACATCAAACCCCAAGAAATCCCAGCCCTCGTTGAACAGCATTTCGGCTAGGAGTGAAGGCCCATGAGGGTTTTGCTAAAGCACCTCGTGGGTATATTGATGTTGTTTGACATTATCGTCCGTTGTGACCACGCGATCGCTGTTGAGGACGCGCTTACGCTCCAAACTGTGATTAAACTCCCGATAGCTTGTCCCCACACCAATATGCTGAGTCGCCTCAGGGCGCTTAGCATAGGTGCGGGTACTGGCAATGATTCGCTCCGTTAAATCATTGCCGAGTTGGGCATCCGGTGGGAACACCTCAGGCACTTGGAAGCTTTCCCCATCAAAAATCTCACCAATCGTCGTCGCGTAGGCCAACTCATAAGACGTGGGAATGCCTTTCAGGAGTGCTTCGAGGGACGAAGAGGTAATCGGTTCAATCACACGAACCTGTTGCACCTCTCCATCATCTTGTAAGAAACACACCGCCAGTCCGAGAACCACATAACTATCCGCAGTTACATCGGGTGCGTTTGCAAGGGCATTTGCCATAGTGATAGTGCATTGATAAAGACGGCAAGAGAACAGGTCTGAGTCAAGCGATCGCCCGCAGCACATCCCATTCCACTCTAGGGGGATTCTACCAAACCCCTCCCGAGGCGATCGGCATCCCCTTACAAATCTTGACGCGACCCAGAATCTTGCCCCTATAGACTGGCCTGCCTAGACTGGCCTGCGTAAAACCTTGCAGCCGAAAGCCCCCCAGGCTATCCGGATTAAAAATTCCCCACACCGTACCTAGAGGAACCGAGAATATCGCCGTCACGGTTGACCGTCACCCTCTAAGTACTATGGCAGACCGCACCCCCTCACCCCAGCCCCAAACCTGCTCCGCCCTCGCTCTCCCCCTCGTTCGTCAAG
>NZ_JAWOCL010000027.1:0-8871 GCF_046483825.1 Sodalinema sp. | reverse complement strand
TCGAACCGAATCATCTAGCTCAATCAAAACATACTCAATCAAAACATAGGTTAGTCAAGCCTTTGATTTTATCATGCAAACTTGCCCATCCGAGGAACTGATCATGCCAACTCAAAGCCAAACCCTACAATTCGAGACGACCTCCTTGAACGTCTCCGAGAACGTCTCCCAAGCTACTGTAAACCCTTCCTATGAACGGGCGGTTCAAGTCCCAGAAACAGCGCCCTCCAGCACAATTTTACTGGTCTTAACCTTCGGTGTCTGGTTACTCCGACAACGCATAGCCTGATGACCGCGTCGTGGCCGCGTTGTTCAACTCGATGGAATCATTGACCGGGAATCAGCAACGATGAGCGGGCGATCGCCCCTAGTCGGGGGTATCATTCAGGTTATCCGTCTCATCGAGATCTAACTCATTGAGATCTAACTCATCGAGATCTAACTCATCGAGATCTAACTCATCGAGATCAACGCGATCGCGACCTTGGCGCGTCCGTCGTTGCATCGGAGTGCGCCAAAAGCGATGAAACTGCCACAGGGTCTGAGTCATACTCTCCAAGGTTTCGGGACTTAATGGCTCACGACTCTGTTCCGTTTCCACCTCCGTCTGGCGGTAGGGAATCCGGTAGCCAAATAGGTCAGCCGAGCGGATTTCCCTAAAACTCTCGACTTGAAACACCAACAAAAAATCTTGCTGCATTTCTCGGGTAACGAGACGTTCGACTTCAAACACCTGTTTAGGGGTCAGCGGTGCATCCGGACGAGCGCGAACCCGGAGACGAACCTGGGGAGGGGTCGTATTCCAGTTGATCTTCGTGTCGATCAATTCCACCTGTTGACCGACGGTAATGGTCCGGGTCAGGAGAATCGATCGCAACGTAGACTGAAGACGAGTTTGGCGTAAGAGTTGTCCGAGACTAATCGATAACGGAATCACAATCGGCAGCGTTAGGAAGACCGTATAAGTCAGAGCGCGAGCCATCCGGATTTTCTCAACATAGTAGCCTTCCCAGATAAAGACGAGGATACAGGCCAAGGTGATGCCGAGCAGATTAGTAGCATAGAGAAGGAAAGCCCCGCGAGCCGAGAAGACCGCTCCCTGAGACAGGGATAGGCCCACTACACATAATGGCGGCATCAGCGCCACAGAAATGGCGGTTCCGGCGATCGCATCACTAATTTTAGGTCGGACCTTAGCAAAGCCTCCCACCGCCCCCGCAGCCAGCGCAATCACTAAATCCAAGAGGTTCGGTTGTGTACGGGCGAGGATTTCCGGGCTAAACTCCGTGAAGGGGATACTGGCGATCGCCCCAATCACGGCCGACAGCGCCACCGAAATCAACGTTCCCATCAGCAGAGTCGTCGCGCCGCGACGGAATAAAAACAGATCTCCCTTCATTGCGCCCAAAGCTAAGCCTCGTAGGGGTAACATCAAGGGGGCAACAATCATCGCGCCAATAATTACGGCGGGACTGTTGAGTAATAGCCCGCAGGTGGCAATAATACAAGAAGCGACCGAAAGGAAGATAAAGTTAAGATTGAGTTTGGAATCCCCAGAAATCTCTTGAGACAGAACCGCTAGCGTCTGTTGGTCAACTTTTGGCATCTTGGACTTGCCCGGACGGCAGATTGAGCAGTGTGATAGGTCTTATTTTAGAGAGAAACAGCCCACACAGAAACAGCCCACATAGAGACATCAAACACAGAGACCTCAAACACAGAGACATCAAACACAGAGACATCAAACACAGAGACATCAAACAATGCCGTTATCAGTGGGGGGTAGGCCGGGAACGCTGTCACGTGATCTAACAGTGCTGCCTCAAGGTTTATGGTAGAGAAGGAACGCTTGAACCGAGCGATCGCACAATTGGCGGGGGACTCGGATACAAATCGCCTGAAAAAACTGCTGCTGTGCGTCTGTCAGCAACGCTGGGAGAATGACTCACGACGGTTAGAATCGTTGGATTGGCGGCTACTGCTCAACGAGTTACGAACCACCTTCGTCACACGGGAGCAACTCGAAGAAGCCCTAGTGCGAGTTGTGGCTCGGATTAACAAGAAATCCCTATATTTCAACCTTTCCCTGCGGGCGATCGCCATTCTCGATCCCCTCTACCCGGAATTAGACCCTCCCATGGCCTTCGACGAGGCCTTTCTCCCCTTCACCCAGGGGAATCCCAGTGATCCCTCCCTCGATCGCTGGTTTGACTTACGACTACAACTGTCCCAATCGGGCAATCTCAGCCAAGCCAAGACCCTTCTCTACTCCGCCATCAACGGTAAATTCGCGTATACCCTCCCCGACTGGAATCACCTCAACCACGAAGAGTTTGACCATCTGGCCCAATCGTTACTAGATCTTTGCAAAACCGCCAGTGAACTGCGTTTGCGCCTCTATGGCTCCGCCCATTGTCTCAATCCGGTGGAGGTCTACCAGAACATTGCCCAGCGGCTGTGTCACACCATGGAACAGGCCTATTATGCCAGTGTCATCCAACCCTTTGAACCCGAAGAATTGGGAGACGAGAATCTCGATGACATGACCATGGATGGGTCTATGCTTCCGAGAAACACCATGCTCAATCCCACCGAAGCTGAGACCACCGATCCCCCTCAACTCGCTCCAGCTGCGCTGCGTTCCGATACCAAAGAGCATCAGACCCTCGTTGGCTTAGATCAAGATGTCGAAGCCGCCGTCTGTGAAGCGGCCAACCAACATTTGCAAGCCGCCATCGCCGCCGTCGATCAGCAAACCGAAGCCCTCATCAGCAAAGTACGCGCTCTTCTGGCTCACACCGATCCCGACACCGCCAACGCGATCGAAGCCCGCATTTTAGACCAGTTCACCGACGCTCTAGGCCAGTTATATCATCAGGAGGATTCCGGCTGAGCGCGCCGGGGGCGAGTTGGCTCCGTCGCCTCTACAATCCTAGATGTTCTAGGGCTTGGCGGGGGTTCTCCTGGCGACAGTCTCGCAGTTTCTGATACAGTTGTCGTTCTTCGTCGCTGAGCCGTGTTGGTGGGGTAATTTCGACTTTCACTAATTGATCCGTGCGAGCGCTACTTTTCGGTCGCCGCCAGCCTTTTCCGCGCAGGCGTAACATCTGGCCTGAGCGAATCCCAGCGGGGATACTGACCGTGACCGTTCCATCGGGGGTGGGAACTTCAATTTTGGCCCCTAAGACCGCTTCATCGGGGGAAATGGGGACTTTACAGACGAGATTGTCGCCGTCAAACTCAAAAAACTGATGGGGTTTGAGGTCGATATTGAGGTAGAGATCTCCTTGGCGGCCATAGCCATCTTTTTTCCCTTTTCCTTTGACGCGCACTCGGCTTCCTTTTTTGGCGCCAGGGGGAATCCGCACCGAGACTTTTTGGCCACTGACACTGAGGCGTTTTTCGACGCCGTGGAAGGCTTCAGCCAGGGAGAGGCTGAGGGTGGCTTCTTGATCGAGGGAGACTCCAGTACTGCGGCGATTGTAGCCCGCGAAGTCTTCAAAACCACCGCTGAAGCCGGTGCTGCGGCTAGCACTTCTCGGGGAAGCACCACCATAGGAGGACCATTGCGATCGCGTCCGTCCCCCCATTCCTCCAAGGAGAGATTCGATAAATTCATCAAAATCGGCGTATTGACTGAAATCAAAGTCAAACCCGCCTGGGGTGGCTCCCCCTTGAGGCGCCGCGCCGCCATTCCAGCCTCCGGGACTGTTTCCGGCCTGTTTCCAATATTGTCCGAAGCGATCGTATTGTTTGCGCTTGTCGGGATCTGAGAGAATCTCGTAGGCTTCGCTAACTTCCTTGAACCGGGCCTCCGCGTTGCGATCGCCCGGATTCATGTCTGGGTGATATTGACGAGCTAGACGGCGAAACGCTTTCTTGATCTCGTCCGCGCTGGCCGTTTTGCTCACGCCCAAGATGGAATAGTAGTCTTTGAAGTCCGTTGCAGCCATGAGAATTGTCAAAAAATCAGTGGATCACAGGGTGGAGTCTGCCTTTGATCATCAAGTTTAATGTATTTTCCTCGACCGTCGAGTTCGGTTTCTTTGACAGTTGCCGAATTTTGCTCAGAAATCGACCCCTGACGTCCAGATGATCACGCGATCGCCCCGGCGGGCGATCGCGCGATATCCCCGACCGCACTGGCGGCGATCGGGGTCAACGGTTAGACTGAGCCACTAAATCACAAAGTTATCGGGAATGGTTGCGTTTTTCAGCACCACCACGATTCCACTGCGGATATAGAACCCTAAATCCTCGCGATCGGCTTCCTCAATATTTTCTTTATTGAGAATCTTGACATTTTTGCCAATTCGTGCATTCTTGTCCACGATCGCCCGTCGAACGGTACTATTTTCACCAATTCCCAGAGCCATCGAGGGCGCTGACGCTTCCCCGAGGCGTTCACTAAAGGACTGATAGAAGTCAGACCCCATCAACAGGGAATCTTCCACCACTGCGCCGGCGCTAATGCGGCTGCGAACGCCCAAAACCGAGCGATCGACGCGACATTCCTTGAGAATGCAGCCATCACCCACCAGGGACTCCGTAACCTGACAATCGAGGAGCTTACTCGGCGGGAGATAGCGAGGACGAGTATAAATCGGCGCTTCCTCGTTATAGAAACTAAAAGGCGGCGTCGGCTGTTGCGTCAGCGCCAAATTCGCTTCATAGAAGGCCTGAATCGTTCCGATATCTTCCCAATAGCCATCAAACAGATAGGCCTGGATGTTATAGTCCATGGCCGCGCCGGGAATAACCTCCTTACCAAAATCCGTTTGGTCCGGAGCTTCCGTCAGGAGCTTCTTGAGAACCTCCCGTTTGAAGACATAAATCCCCATCGAGGCGATATACGGCTTCTGCTTCGCCTGAGCCGGATCGAGGCCCAGAGTACTCGTATCGACCTGCATCGCCTTGAGCGCATCGCCTTTAGGTTTCTCCGAGAAATCAATCACTCGTCCCGAGTCATCAATTTTCATCAAACCAAAATCCGAGGCCCGCTGCTCATCAATGGGAACCACCGAGAGGGTAATATCTGCATTCGTTTCCCGGTGACGCTCCACGAACTGGCTGTAATCCATCCGATAGAGATGGTCACCTGACAGAATCAGATACTCATCCACATCCAACTCATTCATGAGCCAGATATATTGACGCACCGCATCCGCCGTTCCTTGGAACCATCCCGGACTGTCGGACGTTTGTTGAGCGGCGAGGATTTCAACGAATCCATCCGTAAAGCTCGAAAAATTATACGTCCGCCCGATATGGCGGTTCAGGGATGCAGAATTGTACTGGGTGAGGATATAGATTTGCTCAATCCCAGAATTAATGCAGTTGCTGACCGGAATGTCAATCAACCGATATTTACCCGCCAACGGAACGGCGGGTTTTGCTCTGAGTTTGGTTAGGGGGTAGAGGCGCGTTCCTGCGCCGCCACCTAGAATAATGCCTAAAACTCGTTTCACCGAAAGACCTCCAGGGCTGCCGAACTCTCAGCTTTAAGTTTGCGATTGTCTGGGTTTCTTGGCAAGGGCCAGTTTTTTTCCCGAACCCTAACGTTCCCATAATCTTGGCTCATTACCCGATTCTAGCTTAGAGATCGGTTTCGTCAGTATTGCAGCCCTCTATTCTAAGCACCATCAGCCTTTGAGGGGTTATCCTCCCGGACGCAGCACAGCCAATAGAAGGCCACAGGAGGCGTCACCAGACCCGGAAATAACTCTTCTCCCGTGGCCCAGGCCAGAAAGCTGTCTGAGGGCGGCCAAGCCGCTGCGGGGAGATGACAAGACTCATAGGCCACCACCAATTCCTGAGACTGCAAACGCCAGCCAACCCGTTCTAGGATCTCTTGGAGTTCTGACGGGGTGAGGAAGCTACAGCCACAGGCTTGAGCGAGTTCTCGAACCGCTGTTTTGGGGGAATATCCCGGCTGAGCCAGAAAGGCTCCCACCAGGAGGCGGCCAGCGGGGTGGAGGACTCGTCGGCTTTGGCGGAAAAACTCGGTCATGGCTTGGGGCGATCGCAGATGGGGGAGGACTTCCGGGGCGATCGCCAAGCGATAATCTCCCGTCACTTCAGGATGATCCAGGAAATCCCCCCCGAACAACGTCACCGACAGGTGACGGGAGTCGGCCATCTCTTGCAACTGTCGCCCAGCCTCAGGATTCGTCACCACCGCCGCCACCGGATGGCCCCGTTTAGCCAGCGGTAAACTGTTGCGGCCAATTCCGGCCCCAATATCCAATACCGACACCTCAGCCGCCTCTCCCAAGCCAGCGGCCAGAGTCATGGCTTTGGCATCAGGGTAACAGCCAAAGCGGGATTGGTTCGCCAACGCAAAGGACCGTTGCGCCTCTGGGGGAGAGGTGAGGCTCATTTTGAGTCCGATTCCCCCGGCAATTCCCTGATCAGGATTGACCAATTGATACGAGAGGTTAAGATAGCGTCGAGGAGACGGCTCAAATCCCTGGGTTAAGGTTTCCGTTAACTGCTGTCGCAGTTGGCTGCGTTCCTCGGGACTGGGGGCCTGTCCGAGGAGCGTGAGGAACTCGACAATCAGAGCCTCATAGCGGGTTGCTAGAGCCGGAAAACAGGGGAGTTGTAGCGTTCCCGCCAGGGCGATCGCAGCCTGCAATTTTGCCTCAACCGCTTGCTCAAGTAGGAAGTCTGGCGGATTAAGGGTTTTCGTGTCCTCCTCCGAGGAGGATGAACCTAGAAACAAGGGACGGGCCGGGGGGTGAGGATGGGAAAGCATCACAGACATTCACCTAGACTGATCGTCTCACCCTACGCCCGATAATCCTAGAGAACCGGAGGCTTCACTGGGAACGCAGATAGGCCTCAACCGTGTTCTTGAGCAGCATCGCCACCGTCATCGGACCAATTCCGCCGGGAACCGGAGTAATCCAAGCCGCTTTCTCGGCCACCGCCTCAAACGCCACATCTCCCGCCAGCTTATAGCCACCATCGCCATCACTGACCCGGTTAATCCCCACATCAATCACCACCGCTCCCGGTTTCACCATCTCAGCGGTAATCATCTCGGGACGGCCCACCGCCGCCACCACGATATCTGCGGCGGCGACCACCTCCGCCAAGTTTTGGGTACGCGAGTGAGCCACCGTCACCGTAGCGTTGGCTTCGAGGAGCATCATCGCCATGGGTTTTCCCACTAAAATACTACGACCCACCACCACGGCATTTTTACCACTAGGGTCGATGGCGTATTCCTTGAGGACTTCCATCACGCCAGCGGGGGTGCAACTTCTCAACCCCGGCTCACCCCGCATCAGACGACCGAGATTGATAGGATGAAGTCCGTCCGCGTCTTTGTCCGGGTCCAGTTGTAGCAGTAAGGCCACCGCATCGAGATGAGCCGGGAGGGGAAGTTGTAGCAGAATCCCATCAACCCGCTCATCCTGGTTCAGTTCCGCGATTTTGGCTGAAATTTCCTCAGCCGTCGCGGTAGCCGGGAAATGTTGGCCAAACGAGGCGATTCCCACTCGTTGACAAGCTCGTTCCTTGTTGCGGACATAGACGGCACTGGCGGGGTCATCTCCGACGCGGATGACGGCCAGTCCAGGGGGACGGCTGCGTTGGGGGAGAACCGCCTCGATTTGCGATCGCAGTCGAGATTGTACCGTCTTTGCGAGAGCTTTACCGTCTAAAATACGAGTCGTATCCATTGAACCAGGGAGTATTGTGCGATTGACCGTCACTACCGTATCATTTCTGCCTCGTTTTAATCGCCCTCTGAGTCCCCTGCTTTCGGGGTTACTCCTCCTCAGCGGCTGTGGAACCCCGTTAGACGTAGGCGTGAGTGTCACTCCCATCGAGAGGCTATCAGAGGAGGCTTTGGGAAGTGAGGTGACGGTGGAGGGGGTTGTCGGCGATCGCGCTCCCTTATTAGACGCAGGGGCCTATCAATTGCAAGATGAAACTGGGGAAATCTGGGTCATTTCCGACGATGGCGTTCCTGAAGCGGGGGAGTCTTTGCGAGTACAAGGAACCCTAGAACAGCGAGAAATTCTGATTAACCAACAAGATTACGGAGAACGCTATCTACAAGAACAGCAACGAACCCCCCAATAACCCCCCTCATTCTCGTCCTATCTCCCCCCCCCTCCCTCCTCCCCTCCCTCGTGACAGGGTTCTACCCTGTCACGACTCCCCAGCGGCTCTGCCGCCTAACCGGGAGGCAGAGCCTCCCCCAGAGCATTCCTTGGCAGAGCCAAGGAACGAGGGAATGAGGGAGAGGGAGACGAGGGAAATGAGGGAATCTTCTCACATTCGTCCTATCTGACTCATGGTTAAAGAAGTTGCGATCGCCATTCTCCATCAAAACGGTCGCTATCTCATGCAACTACGAGATGACATCCCCACCATCGTCTATCCCGGACAATGGACCTTCTTCGGCGGAACCGTCGAACCCGGCGAAGCCGCCGAAGTTGCCGTGATGCGAGAACTCCAAGAAGAAATCCGCTATCAACCCCCCTACGTCGAGTTATTCCGACGGGAACAGTATCGCGACTTCATCCGCAACGTCTTCCACGCACCCCTAACGGTGGATATCCAAGACTTAGAACTCTGCGAAGGATTAGACTTAGACCTCTGGACCGCCGAACAAGTCCGCCAGGGAGAAAAATTTTCCCCCAAAGCCGGAGAAATTCGTAAAATTGGGAAACCCCATAAACGAGTCTTGATTCTATACATCAACTCGCTTGATTTGTCAAGTTAAAAATAAATTTCTTAATAATGAATCCCCAACTCTCGACCATCGGCCAACAAATGTCCCACCTAACTGGGGTGCGGGCCATTATGAAAGATATTATCGAAACCCTCCAGTCTGGCGATGGACGGGAGTTTATC
>NZ_JAWOCL010000263.1:0-6872 GCF_046483825.1 Sodalinema sp. | reverse complement strand
AAAGTAGATTCGGCTTTGTGTCCCCAGGCGATCGCTCATTCCGGGTGCTGAATACTCCTCCAGGGAGATCGCGTTCGGCGATGGGGAAGCCGAATCCGAACTGCTAAAAATGCTTTTCAAAAAACCCATGCAGGTGTCGTAGCGTGCTGATTAGACGTTCTCGGGCTGGACGGATGCCCGGTATGGTTCATTATATCCGGGGAATGTCCGTTAGACCCGTCAATTTCCAAGAAATTCAACCGATCGAATTTCCAAGCTCGGGCGATCGCCTAAAGTAGAGTAGCGTCCTCTCCTTGGGTTCAGGATAGACCGCAAATGTATGGGGGATTCACCCGACATGGTAGTACAACCCGAGTGGGCGATCGCACCCACCAGCGTCCACGAGCGTCAATTCTCTTCACAAGTTCAGTTAACGGTGACTATGGCTGCGGGCTTAAAATCATCCACTCTCGATCTCCTAAAGCGCTTCAATCGGGCTTTTCCCCAGTTTTATGAGCAGTTTGTCAGCAGCGAGATCCAACTGCAAAACCTTAAATTGGCCTATCACCTCTACAAAACCCGACAAGCCGTCATTGAATTACGTCAGGAAGGCTCAAAAAGCGCTCTCCATTTTGCTTACCGCAATCAGTCATTTTTGCTCAGCGATATTTTTGGCGTGCTGGCCGCCTACGGACTGACGATTCACAGCCTCAGTCTCTATGGCCAAATCGCACCCCCTATGTTGGTATTTGTCAAGCTAATTGTCTCTCGGGGGGGCCAGGCGTTGACGGAAAAAACGGCGGATAATGTGGCCCGCGCCGTTCGAGAGGCCCTCGCGGGACATTTTGAAGTTGAAGAGATGTTGGCGGTGGAGTTTAACCTGGATGCGGGTTTGGAAGATGTGGAAACGGAGTTCTATGTAGATCCAGTTTTCCACCTTCCGGCCCTGTTGATCGAAGCGGATAACCAACCGGGGTTATTCTATAAGGTAATGTATGCCATCTGGCAGGAGGATTTACTGGTCGTCAACGCCAACCTCCTCGTCTGGCGAGGACGAACTCGGTTGATTCTCTATCTCCTCGGCCCCAACGAATGCGCTATTCCTGACTATCTTGGCAACCAAATCGCCGAAAGTGTCCGCCAACGACTGTTAGGAGGCAGTTAATCCTCGATAGTGGGCCGTGTTGGTGTTTTCCCTTTTGCCTCTTGCATGCCTCTTGCCTTCTTTCCCCTGTTCCCTGTTCCCTGTTCCCTGTTCCCTGTTCCCTTCTTTAAACCCTATGAACGCAATTTTTGTCCCCTGGCTCCATATGCACCAACCCCCGATTTGGTGGAATCACCGGCCGATGGGGAATCTTGAGAAAATGCTCAACGGTGATCCCAACTCTGAGGAAGGCTGGAACGCTCAGTGGTTTGCTCAAGCTTATAAGAACCCGGCCAAGTATGCCCTGGACTTGTCTCGACGGGGACTTCAGCCGCGCATGATGGTGGACTATTCTGGGGTTCTCATCGAGGAGTTGGCGAAACTCTCTCAGGATGGAACCTTTGCCAATCGCCATGTCGATGGAGAACCCCTCGGAGATGTGATTGCTCTGTGGCGGGAGGCTCTTAATGAGTATCCTGAGGCGATCGAGTTTGCGGGGACGGCGTATAGTCACTGCTATTTCCCGACGACACCGGAACGGGACTGGGAAGCCCAGATTATGGACTGGAAACGGGTTTTTGGAGATTTGTTTGGAACGGCGGCCCTGGAGCGAGTGAAGGGGTTTTGGTTGCCGGAAATGGGGATGATGGGAGATCCGAAACGGGCGATCGCCTTAATCCGACTTCTCAAACGCTGTGGCTATGAGTGGCTGATTCTGCCAGCCTCAGCCTTGTCTCGGCGAGAAGGTTGGACCACGCCTCAGTTGGAAAATCAAGTCCATGAGTTACGGGTTGAGGCGGCCCGAGAGACGGAAACGATCCTCTGTGTGGTGCGAGATACGGATATGGGAATCCGTCAGCAAAGTGGTCATAATGCGGATGGCTGTTTGAATGATATCCGCTATCGCTTAGAGGTCTTTGAGCGCGAACAGCTCTCGGGTCCCCCGTTGATTGTGCCAACCTCGGATGGGGAAAATGGCAATGTGATGATGTTTGAGTATTTCAAAAATACCTTTGTACCGTTGGTGGAGATGATGCCCCAGTTGGCGGATGTGGAGATGCTGACGGTGAGCCAATATCTCGATCGCCATCTCGACGGACAAACGCCAACGGCGGTGTCTCTGAATACAACGGGCGGCTCTTGGATTGGCGGCCATAATAGTTGGAACGAAGGCGATCGCCGTCAAGCGATCGCCCTGAGGATTGACGCGCTCAGCCGTCAGGTGGCTGAACAGGCCACTCCAGGAGACCCCAGTTGGGATGAGGCCCGCCAACTCCTCCTCGTCTGTGAAACCAGTTGTTTTGTCTACTGGAACGCAGAGTTTTGGTTTGACCAAGCCGATGCCTTTTTGGGCAAACTTGAGGGCTTACTGGCGACCCCGGTTTAAACCAAGGCTTCTAACCCAAGGCTTCTAACCCAAGACTTCTAACCCAAGACTTCTAACCCAACGCTTCTAAGAAGTCCCGAACTCGGTTGCGTCGTTTGGGTTGACGCAGTTTTTGCAGGGCCTTGGCTTCAATCTGACGGACCCGCTCGCGGGAGAGATCGAGAGCGCGACCGATTTCAGCGAGGGAATAGGGGCTTTCTCCGCCAAGTCCATAGCGTAAACGGATGACGTCCCGTTCCCGACTACTGAGGTCGGCGAGGAGTTGTTGCAATTCCCGTTGTAGGGATTCACGCACTAACAACTCTTCGGGGGAAGCGTCATCCGTTTCTAGGAGATCTCCGAGTTCGGTGTCTTTTTCTTTACCCACTTTGGCATCGAGGGAGATGGAGCGGGGGACTCGTAACATGACTTCCCGGATTTGGTCGGCGGTCATGTCCAGTTCTTCGGCGATGTCGTTGATGGTGGGGGTGCGACCGTTATCTTGGGAGAACTGACGTTGGGCTTTTTTGATTTTGTTGAGTTTTTCGGTGATATGCACCGGGAGGCGGATGGTTCGGCTTTGGGTGGCGATGGCTCGGGTAATTCCTTGGCGAATCCACCAATAGGCGTAGGTGCTAAATCGATAGCCTCGGGTGGGGTCGAATTTTTCGACGGCCCGTTCTAAGCCGATGGTTCCTTCTTGAATTAGATCTAAGAGTTCGAGACCTCGTTTTTGGTATTTCTTGGCGACGGAGACGACGAGCCTTAGGTTGGCCTTGATCATATGCGCTTTGGCATAGACTCCCTCGGTTTGGATGGTTTCGAGTTCCTCGACGGAGATGTCTGCGAGGTTCGCCCAATGATGTTTACCTTGACTGAGGGTGGGTTTGAGGTCGGAGAGGGAAATCTGAGCTTCGTTGGCCCAACGTTCGAGGGAGGGACGATGGCCAAGTTGGGAACTGAGGCGATCGCGGGCGTTCATGAGATGGACATATTGCTGCATGATCTCATCCCCGGCGTCGGCTGCGGTTTGTCGCACTTCCAGCAAGCTGACGTATCGCTGCACTTTCTGGGCGACGGAGACTTCTTCATCTCGTCCTAATAGGTTGACTTTGCCGATTTCTTGAAGATACAACCGCACGAGATCGGTGGTGGTTCGGTGTCCGCGAATGGACTCATCGGCTTCGGCGTATTCCACTTCCATGCCCGATGTGGCGTCCAATTCACTCTCTTCGAGACTGGAATTGTTCATGCTTGGGGCATCTGTTTGGGCTGTCATGGGTTCAGTGGCTCCGGTTTTATTAGGACGATGGTCAGATTTAGCGGGTTGGTAAGAAGTTGTGTTAGACATGGTCGCTCGTCTCAATCCCTTTGAGTTAACGGGGGGTTAAGGGAGTCCGATGATTCGGAGAACGTCCCTCGTTTTGTGATCCTGATCGCAGGCGATCGCCTGCTTGACCTCGTTCGCTCAACCCCCATCTGAATCAGTCGATCGCCGGTCAGGTTTTGACGCTGACGGCGCTGATATTCTTGAAATCGCCACGAACTGAGGTACTAACGTTAGTATAGGGAGCTTTTAATTTAGGTTTAGTGATTTGCGTCAAACCATGGTGCTAACCCTCATCACTTTCAACCTGTTTTTGGGAGATTTTGACGAAGTTGTAATGTTTCTTCACTAAAATATCTGGGAAATCTGTCAAAAATTGACATCCGGAAACTTGGCTAAAAACTGTGTTCTACCGTACAAATAGATGTCGGTTTTCTAAGGACTCTCTGACTCCTCCAAGGGGGATTTTTTAGGTTTTGGGCGATCGCCAATTGGCTGAACAAAAGACTGGGTGGGGGGTTCGACCCCTCATCCATCAACTGGGAGAGGCGGATAACCGAACGTCCTCCCTGGGCGATCGCTGGGTCAATCGCTGGGTCAGAGCCATAATGTTGTTTATTTAATCAACATTGCGAGATTTTAAATCCCCCTAACCACAGAGTTGGGGTGACGGGGCGAGGATTGAGGGTTAAGTGAGGGTCAAATGAGGCGACCCGGAGTTCACGCCGATTACAAGCATCCCGTATTGCTGCTACCTTCCGGTCCTGACAAGGTTTGGGCGTTGTAATTGCATGAGTCCGGGTCTACAGACGAGTATAACATGATGCCGGGCCGTTATTTCAAGAATTTTTTTGAGTTTCCGGGGACTCACTCACGTCAGCGTCAGGATTATCCTGAGAATTATCCTCAGTGGGGGGATTTGTCGCCTCAAGGGAGGTCTGGAACTCCACCGCCTCATACAACTCGCTCAAACTGAGGTTCAGAGACACAGACCCCAAGGCTAGGGTCGCGTCCAAGCCCTGATATTCAGTCAATAACCATTGTTGGGCCGTTTGCTTGGCGTAATGTTCAACCAGAGGGCGGTCTTGATAAATCAGGAGATAGTCCTCGACGGTGTCGAGGCTACGATAGGCGGCAAACTTTTCACCCCGATCATAGCCCTGAGTCGAGGGAGAGAGAACCTCAGCCAGCAAAATGGGGTTCATCACCGTATCTTGGCGTCCCGGCTGCAATTGGCAAGGTTTCCCCGTCACCATCACATCAGGATAGGTGTAGGTGTTCCGTTGGGGAATCCAGAGGCGTTGGTCGGTGATAAAGACCTGATAGGGTTGGCGTTTCAAGGCAAGCTTTAACAAGACAAACAAATTGCCGGCTATTTCATTATGGGCTGGGGTTCCACCACTCATGGCGACAATCTCTCCATTGTGATATTCATTGCGAGTTGGCTGTTGTACTTCCCAGCGGAGATAGTCTTCGGCGGTGCGAGTCGGTTGAGTTGAAGTGGGCGCAGTGGCGATCGCCATGGTTAAAATTCCTCCATCATGGGTGACAAGCTTATCCTTAGTATGCCAAACCCGCCGTTCTCCCCTTCGCCACCCCACCTATGACTGCGATCCTCTCCGCCATTCTTCCGGTTCTCACCATTGTTCTGATTGGCTTCTGGGCCGGGAAAAGCTTTGCCCTCGACCGAGTCAGTCTCTCGCGGATTACCCTTTATATTTTTACCCCCGCCCTGGTGGCTGAGTCCCTGTATCGCAGCCCAATCACCCTGGAAAACGCTAAAGGGTTATTTTTGGCATTTTCTTTGACGTACGCCCTTATGGGAGCCATTGCTTGGGGGCTGAGTGGTCTTTTGCGGTTCCCTGCCCCTGTCCGCAAAAGTGCGATCGCCACCAGTGCCTTTCCCAATACGGGCAACATGGGCTTATCGGTGAGTCTGTTTGCCTTTGGCGAGGACGGACTCAATCGAGCGGCGATCGTGCTGATTA
This sequence comes from Sodalinema sp., assembly GCF_046483825.1. Taxonomy (NCBI): domain Bacteria; kingdom Bacillati; phylum Cyanobacteriota; class Cyanophyceae; order Oscillatoriales; family Oscillatoriaceae; genus Sodalinema; species Sodalinema sp. The sequence continues at coordinate 1,068 of NZ_JAWOCL010000263.1, read as the reverse complement.
TCTCCAGTCTCCTGGTCTTTTCCACGGGTCCCGCCATTCTCAAAGGCGGCGGGTTCGCCAATGCCCTCAAATTCACCCTGAAACTGCCTTTAATCTGGGCGATGCTGATTGGCCTGGCCCTGCGACTGCTGCCCTTTGAATTGCCCTTTCAACTCGATCGCGTCCTGAAAGTCTTGGCCGACGGAACTATCCCCGTGGCGTTAGTGGTGTTGGGGATAGAGATTTCCCAAAGTTCTCTACGTCTAAGTCCCTATGACCTCTTCGCCAGTGGTTTGAGACTGCTTGGCGGTGGTGCAGTGGCTTATGGTATGGGGCATTTAGTGGGGTTGGGAGGATTAGACTTGCAGGTGTTGGTGTTGCAATGTTCGATGCCCGCTGCGGTGAGTTCGTTCTTGATGGTGAAGGAGTTTGGCGGCGATTCTGTGCGGACTGCGCGAGTTGTGGCCATGTCCTCGGTGTTGGCCTTTGGCACGTTGCCGCTAGTATTGGGGTTATTGTCGTTATCTTGAGGCGATCGCAGATTACTTTTGCTCATCCGTCTGAGTTGCCAGAACTTGTAAACTGACATCGGGGAGCGATCGCATCAACTGTTATCCCCGAGAATCCCGCCGCAACGGACTATTTCATTGATGGAGATTTGGCGGTATGATCAGAACCGCCGTAGGGAATTATACAGATGGCTAAAAAAAAGAAACAGAAAAAAGGCACTCATCAGGTTCGAGAAACTACCCTAGCGTCCACCTCTCCAGACGCCCGTTTCCAGTTTCTGGAAGAACGGCAAAAAAAGGTATTGACCTTAATTAAGCGCAAGCGAACAGAACTGTCTAATTTAACTGAACAGATTCAAGAAATTGCGCGATCAATGCTCTCTCACGGTCAAACGATTTACGAACAAGCCCAAACGCTCGATCGCGAAATTCACGAGCTATTTCAGGAAATCCTCACAAAACGTAAACTCGGTAAAAAGACCAAACGCGAAATCCGAGAAGTTTACGAAATACTACAATTTAGCGGTCGCATCAGTCCTCAGTTTGATGAAGATGATGAAGACTTCGCCCGTGAGGAAGA
>NZ_JAWOCL010000133.1:0-6685 GCF_046483825.1 Sodalinema sp. | reverse complement strand
CCCAGAGTCAAGCCAGAACGTCCAAGGAGCGATGGCAAGCGAGTTTCCGAGAAGAAGATGAACAGGCATTCTGGGCAGTTCATCCGGCCAGGGTTCACCCCGATGAGGCTCAATGGATAGCCCTATCATCCGCCGTTCGCTACGATGAGGAGAATAGCACTCTGCGGCGGGTTCAGGGAGCGCGACGGGTCGTTTTTGACCGTCGTAATCATGTGATTGGTCAATTAGGACGAATGACGATTGTTCATCGAGATAATTCTGAGTTGAGGCGTTGTACGTTTGTCTCGACTCTGTTGGGAACGCTCCGACAAACGCGCAATGAATGGTGTGAACGATAATTGACATCCTCCCACGCTAATTCAAAGAATATAGCGTGGGATTCCCACCATCACTGATGAGGTTTCCTCTTTCCACGACTCGACTTACCGTAAACTGGTGTTACACTGGCCGCAGACTGGCTGTTTCAGGGTCGTATTGAAATTGCGTTAGGGTTCCGTCCTGGACTTTCTCGATCGCCTGTTCGATGACCTCTAGTGGGACCAGAAACCACTCCCGAGGCTGTACAGGAATCTCAAAACGATCGGGCAAATTCACCTCTAAGCGGGCAGCAGCAAAAAACTTGTGCAGCAGTGCCTCCAGTCGTTGTGGGTTGATGGCTTCAAGTTTGAAGGTGCAGACAATCTCGACATCTGCTAATAGGTAGGTGGGGTCTTTTTGGGCATTGGCGACTCGCGTTTTGACATCGCCCGTGGTGACGCCAATTTTATGGATGATAGACCGATTTTTGGCAATAAATGGATGGTCAGAGTCACTGCGCAGGACGTAAATAGAGCCGGTTACTGGGCTGTCGGAGAGGTTTGTTTGGGAAAAAAGGGGACCGAAATCAATTTTGCTGATGCGACGGCTGGTTTTGTCCTTATTTAAGGCTCGCTGGAGCGATCGCAGTAACAGGTTGCTCTCGGTGCCGTTGTCGTAAATCACCCGTAGCCGACAGTCGGTACGGCCATAGTCACTGGTAAACATCTCCCCCATCTGAGCCACTAAGACTTTATGGCCATCGAGGATGAACCAATCCCCCAGTTGCACCTCGGCATTGTCTTGATATTTTACCGTTTGCCGTTCTCCAGTCGTTAACTGCTGCTGCACCCCCTCAAACAAGGGTTGAAACTCCTCGAAGTCTTCGCAGGGTGTTCGTTGGGCAATTTCTTCGGCGGCCTTGATTTCTTGGCGCGATTTGCCTGGGGCAACGCTGCGCGATCGCACATGGGTCAGCTTGGTGACATCATCATCGTCGGTCGCATCGACCCCGAGAGATGCCAAAAGCGCCGCGTCACGATGCCCATCGTCGAGGTCGTCATCTAGGGGAAATGTGGCATCATTGTCTGGGTTTAGGAGTCCCCTGGAGTCTAGGGGTTCTAGGAGGGTGCGACAGTCTTCAGAGTTTCGCAGGCGTTGGAGTCGCACGGCGTAGAGGCGCTCAAAAATATCGCGATCTGCCCCCGGTTGAGGTAGGCGACCGTGGACTTCGACAAAACGCTCAATGTCCTCAAAACCGGCAATAATTCGCTCTTCTCGGGGCGATCGCGGTTGGGAGGGTTCGGGGGCAATCTCGACCCCCAATTCTGCTAGGAGTTCTAGATCCTCATCGGTGGTAGATTTAGCGGTGGATTTAGGCATGGTTTGAGTTGTCGTTGGTGTTTAGGGATCTCGGAAAACTGCTAAATAGGGTGCATAAGAAAAGGCCCGATTGCGTTTTTGTCCAGTAATTTCTTGCAGGAGACCTATGGAGCTGAGATCCTTAACCAACGTGTTAGCATTAGGATAGGATAAGTTGGTAACAGCTTGAGCGTGTTCCACCGTAAAAATTGGACTGAAGTAAAGGCTCTCAAGCAAGGCAATGGCATTCCCCGACCTACGTCCCATTTTATCGAGTACTAATTGCCGATGTTCCTCTTTCAAGTTGACAATTTTACGAGCCGTCGCGGCAGCTTCTTGAGCGACTTCGTAAATGCCACGCAGAAAAAATTTCAACCAGCCTTCCCAATCCCCCCGATCTCGTACAGCCTGAAGGCGATCGTAGTATTCAGTGCGATACTTCTTGAAATAGTAGGAAATGTAGAGCAAAGGACGTTGTAAAATATTCTGCTCACACAACAAAAACGTGATCAGTAAACGTCCCGTTCTTCCATTTCCATCTAAAAACGGATGAATCGTTTCAAACTGAGCATGGGCCAACCCTACCTTAATTAGAATAGGCATGGGTTGCGGGTTATGCAGGAATTTCTCTAAATTACCGAGGGATTCGAGCATCTGATGTGGTGGTGGAGGAACATAGGTGGCTTCTGATAGGGAACAGCCGCCGGCACCAATCCAATTTTGACTGCGACGAAATTCTCCAGGGTTACGCTCTGAGCCTCTCACCCCAGTCATTAACTTTTGATGAATATCTCGAATCAATCGTAGAGATACTGGCAGTTCTTTCAGCCGCTCAAGACCATAGTTAATTGCAGAAACATAGTTGACAACCTCAGCAACATCTTTAGGATTGTCCGGTTCTAACGCCTTGGACTCAAATTCTAGAACATCGATTAAAGAAGCTTGTGTACCCTCAATTTGACTCGACAAAACGGCTTCTTTGCGGACGTACATAAAGACAAACAAATCGGGGTTTGGGAGAGCATCTGTTGCACCATCTAAACGACCCAAGGCACGATCAGCTTGAGATAGCAAATTCCACATTTCCTGATCCATCATAATATCAGGTGTAGGTGGTAGCGGTTTTGGGATAAAGGCTTTGTAGCCTTCGACCTGTTCTATGTATTGACCTGCTCTCGATGTCCCCGGCATTGTTATCAGTTCCGATAATACTGAGTCGACTTGGAGTCCATATTATCGATATTAGCACTTTTGCGTTAATAAGCCCCGCTAAGAGTTCTACATCTTGATCGGTGGTGGATTTAGCCATGTTGCTCCTGCTTCGCGTTCCGTTGCAGAACGGCAATCCCCTCGGCCATGCGTTTTTCCCAAGGGTCGATCGCCGTCAAGGAGGGTAGCCGTCCCCATTGCCGTTTAAACTGGAGGGCCCGTGTTGCTAACTCTCGCGCTTCCTCCAGAGTCAGATTAATACGCTTGGCCGCAATCACCGCCTCAATCTGCTGAAGCCGTTGGCTGTCCATCGACCGAGCTAGGATGGCGTAGGCTTCGCCAAAAGGATTGATGCGATCGATCAGATCCATGTCTAACTCCGTCACCGATAGGGCGAATTGGCGGACTCCATCGAGGAGTGAGGTGTTTTTTCCGTTCTCCATCTGGGTGGGATTTAGGGTTTTCTGGGACTCTTGAACCAGGTTGAGAGCGGCGATCGCATGTTGACGGACGGCCTCTTGATCCTCACCCTCTAGGTTAGGGAACTTTTCTTTAACGATTCTACCCATATGTAGCTGAGTCAGTTCCTCTGGCACCAGTTCCCGGTCAAAAAGACCTCGCTCAATGGTGGGTTTATCCTGAACAAAGGCTGTGACCAGTTCCGTTAAATCTTCGCGGCAGATACGATGGGCCTCGGGACTCTTGGGAGCGGCTAAGCCCTTGATTTCCAGTTGAATCAGGCCCCGATCTGGATCAACCCCTAGATTACAGTGGTCCCGATTGTAGCCATCTTCCCCATAGTCAAAACCAGGAGTGGGTTCGTTGTCGGGAGATTTGGGTTTGAACTCAAAACGCGGTGCCAGCACTTGCTGCATCAAGAGGCTGGCGGCGATCGCCTTCAGAGTATCATTCACCGCCTCAGTTACAGCGATTTCACTGGCATCTGGCTCAGCAATCAAGTTGGTGAAACGGGCGCGAGTCTTACCGGGCGCATCGCGGGTGGCGCGGCCGATAATCTGGACAATTTCCGTCAAACTGGAGCGATAGCCAATGGTGAGAGCGTGTTCACACCAAATCCAATCAAACCCCTCTTTAGCCATCCCCAGGGCGATGATGATATCGACATGATCGCGATTGTGCTTCTGTTGCGGGTCTTTGAGTGCCGCTGCCACTTGATCCCGTTTGCTGGGGTCATCATCGACTAAATCGGCCACCTTGAGTTGGCTTCCGTCACGGGTTTGGATGAGGTGAAACCCGGTTTTGGGGTCGATTCCTTGCCAGTCTCCCAACTCGTCTAGGATATGTTCGACTTCCCGGATTTTGTCTTTGCTGCTTTCGCGGGAGTTGACGTTGGGAATATGTACGATGGTTTTCTCCTTGGGATTGAGAACCTCCATGATGGCGTCGCTATAGCGGCCGCTGTAGAAGTAGTAGCCGATATCGAGTTGTTTGAGGTACTCGTAGCCGTTGAGTTGTTCGTAGTACGTGTAGGTGACCGTCTCGAATTTGGCTTCGTCGTCGGGATGTAGTACCGCTTCGGCATCGCCGCGAAAGTACGAGCCAGTCATGGCGACGATGTGCGCTTTGTTGCGGGCCATGATCTGGCGCACTTGATCGCCGAGTTTGTTGTCTGGGTTGGCTGAGACATGGTGAAATTCATCGACGGCGATGAGGCGATCGTCGAGGCAGTCGACTCCCAATTCATCGACGGTGAAGCGGAAGCTGGCGTGGGTGCAAACTAGCACCTTGGCATCGCTGTTGAGGAATTTTTTCACGGCCCCGACTTTGCCGCCGTCGCTTCCGGGTGCGTTGCAGAGGTTCCATTGAGGTTCAACCACCCAATCGGGCGAAAAGCCGAATTGACTCAGGGGTTCGTTGTGGAAGCTGGCCCCGATGGATTTTTCGGGAACAGCGATGATGGCTTGTTTGAGGCCCTGCTTTTCCAGTTTGTCGAGGGCGATGAACATAAGGGCGCGACTTTTCCCCGAGGCGGGTGGGGATTTGATGAGGAGATATTGTTCGCCTCGTTTTTGGTAGGCTCGTTCCTGCATGGGGCGCATCCCTAGGGCGTTGGCGCGGGTGGAACGTCCGTTTTGGGCGTAGGGGACGGAAATGGAGGGAATGGCGATCGCTTGGCTCATGGGTTAGATCGAGTCAACAATAGAAGTTCAATGGTGTTAGTTATGTTTACGGGCCAGGTTTAAGGGTCTCATGATGGAGAGTCGTATTGATTAAAGTTATGGAGTAGGGCATTGCTTTCAGTCCTCCCCTGCCAGTGCGATGGCTTGTGCGAGTACAGTCGGGCGAATTCGTAAACCAACCTGGACAAGGTTCTCTAAATCCTGCTTGACAGATGGGATGTATCTCATCTGCTTCGCTAGTACGATCACAGCTAAAGTACCTCGGACGGGAATCTGGAGGATCTTGGCAGCTTTTCGCGCCGCGAGATCATCGATAATAGCTTCATAGGCAGAATATTTGATGGCCCAGGATAAGACCTGACTTTCTCCTAACCCTAGATCCCAACTGGAAACCCTTGAGTCAGGTTCTGGTGCAGGCTGAATGAATACTTGGCCGGATTGCTCCAGCCAGGTCACGGCAGTATCGGTGTAGCCTCCCAGATTAATTTCATCGGCAACACCTTGAGGAATGACGACTTCATCGCAGATTTCGCTGAGTAAATGAATACGGTCAATCTTGGTGAGACTGATGATTGGAGAAGCATTAACAACCCAACGCTTAATCACGGCTAACTTCCTCTGTCAGTTCTTCTGGTGTGGTCTGAAATGGGGAAACCCCAAATCGATTAAGGGCTTGCAGAAAAGCCTGACGGTTGATGCCTGCAATTTCAGCGGCTTTGGATTGGGAAATCATCCCGACTTCGTACCACTTAACGACGGCAGCAATGAGTAATTCTTGGGCGAATTCGTCTGGGGTACTGCGGAGGGCAGAAAAAGCAGTTTCAGGTAAGTTGAGTTGAATTCTAATCATCGAATTAAGCCTAGGATGATGTTGGTATCAATAAGAGTTTTCAAGGGAGCAGCTTACTGGTATTTTGGGGTCAGATAATCAGTGTATTTTACTTGCCAGTCCGGGACGTTTGGCGATGCCTCAAAGCTCCGTCAGAGTGCCAGGGGAAATAGGTTGAATGGAAGAACGTTGTTTGTGCTGAATAAATTCGGCGAAGTCAAGGACTTCTTGAATTTGGTTTTCTGGAAGAATTTGAATCAGTTCATAGAGTTTTTCAGTAGCTGTCATGGTTTTTAGGAAGTGAGTCGGTCTGGTTTGTATTATGGCTGATCGCGTTATGACTTAGTTTTTCGGTTAGCAGACTGGTTCCCTGGACTGTCTTGGCGGGTCATTTGTGTATATAAGTCAAACAGTTTTTCCAGGCGTTCTGTGTCGTTTTTAAAGCGGCGACCGATGTAAATGCGCTCTAACACCTCATCGTTGCGATCGTGGGCTTCCCGGACCAGGGGGAACTCGCTATCCATCCGTTTGGGGTCGTACATATCGGCGATGGTGGCGGGGAAATACTCCTCTCGCGCCAGGAGGATCTGTTCGGCGCAACGGGTGAGGTCGATTTTGTTTTGTTCGGTGAGGAAGGGAACGGGAAAGGTGTTCCAGCCGAGAGTGTTGGAGTAGGAAAAATCGGTTCTCATGCGGACGCAAACTGTGCCAATCCAGACCCAATGGAGGCGTGAGGCGATTAGCGCCATGTTCCAGAGGGGAGGATTTAAAAGTGCAAAAGCGAGATTACTAACGATAGTTCCTGAAGGACAATATCCTACAGGCAAGTATGCTCGATTTTCCGATGAAA
>NZ_JAWOCL010000118.1:0-39770 GCF_046483825.1 Sodalinema sp. | reverse complement strand
TCTCGATGCGGCTCACGGTGAGTTTTTGAGGATTCTGAAGTGGGTGTGCTGGAAACGTGGTGTCTTTTACGCTGAGGTAGACGCTAAGGGAACCAGCCAAACCTGTCCCAGTTGTGGTGCGAATACAGGCAAAAAAGAGCTTTCAGTTCGCGTACATCGCTGTCCTGAATGTGGATATACCACAGATAGAGATATAGCCGCCGCGCAGGTGGTCGTACAACGTGGACTTGCAGCCGTCGGGCAGACGGTCAAGATGCTTGGCGAGGGGTTAAGCGTAGGCTCCCCATAGACCCAAGAATCCCCACGCCTTCAGGCTGGGGAGTGTCAACGTTGACGCCTCTCGTTCCCTAGTCCGGGTTTTTAACGACTTTGACCTCTTCTTCTACGCCGATTTCGACGCCGACGGTATCTGTTGTCATCCCCATCTACAACGGTGCAACGGATCTGCCGCAATTGCTGGCCTGCTTAGAACAGCAAACCTATCGAGCCGAGGCGATCGAATATCTACTCGTCGACAATAATAGCCAGGACGATACCGCCGAGCAATTAGAGAACGCGGCCCAAACCGCCAAAATCCCTCTCAAACCCCTATCAGAAGCGAACATTCAGAGTTCCTATGCGGCCCGTAACCGAGGCATTCAAGCGGCCACCTCGGATCTCATCGCCTTCACCGACGCCGACTGTCGCCCGGAACCCACCTGGCTCGAAAATCTGGTGCAACCCTTTTCGAGTCCCGAAGTGGGGATTGTCGCCGGTGAGATTTTGGCCCTACCGCCGCAAACCTTTCTCGAACGCTACGCCGAAGCCCAAAAAACCCTCTGTCAAGCCTACACCCTACAACATCCCTATTGTCCCTATGGACAAACGGCCAATTTAGCCATTCGTCGGCCGGCCCTGGAAGCGGTGGGCCTGTTTCGCCCTTATCTGACGACTGGGGGCGATGCGGATTTATGTTGGCGGATTCTCCGCAACACCGATTGGCAACTCAAGTTTGCTCAAACCGCTATTGTGCGTCATCGTCATCGGGCCACCTGGGAGGAGTTGGAGAAGCAATGGCGACGCTATGGGGAGTCCAATCGCTATCTGCATGAGTTACATGGGGTTGAGTTACAACCGACTCAGTCCCCAGTACGTCCTCTCTTGCGTTGGGCCGTTAGATCCCTTCCCCGTCAGATGGTGAAGTGGGGCTTAGGGCGCGGGAGTCTCGTCTCGACCCTATCACCGGTTGTCGGGGTTTACACGTCTCAAGCTCGACAACGGGGCCAGGCTGAAGCCCAACTCCCCGACGCGGCCCGCGAGATTGAATACTTAAAGGACACTTAATAATTGACGATTAAAACCAAATAATTCCTTTTATAGCAAAGGTTTTACGGATTGCAATCGTCTTAGTTTATCTGTCTAAAAACCTGTTTTTGGACGAGTGAGATCACCACAAACTATTCCCGATTCGCCAAAATCATCTCGGGGCTGAGGTCTGTCACCTGATTTAAAACGAACTTGGCCCCAGCTTCTTGGAGACGTTGGCGATGAGTGGCTTGGCGGTTCGCGTCTGTTTGCACATGAGGCGGGAGAACGCCAACCGCAATCCAGGGGCGATCGCCGTCGAGTTTCGCCGCGTTCTGGACCACATACATATCAGCCACCGTATCCCCCACATAAAACACGGGACAGGTGGGGTGGGCCGCCAAGTGAGCGACAGTGGCGAACAAACCCGTCGGATCCGGTTTACCGGGCGCATCCTCCATCGCCACCAAGACGGGCGCCTCTAAGCCGATGCGCCGTTGCAAGATATACTGAGCGGAGCCTCGGGTGGCCCCACTAAAGAATCCCCAACCGATATTGGCAGCAGTTAACCCGTCAAAATAGGGGCGTTGGGCCAGAATGGGCTCATCGCAGATGTAGCCAGTCCACTGATCCGGGTTCTCGGCCGATTCGCCTCGATAGCGAGACTGAAAAAACGCCACAACTTCGTCAAAGTCGAGGGTTCGGGAACTGCGATCGCCGCCCTGACTCTCCCAATAGCGATAAATCAATTCTTCGGACCCCTCCCAGTCGTTATTCCAAACCCCTTCGGCTTTGAGTTGGTCAATCTCCTCGGAACTGGGACGATAGGCCCCCTCAGTAAAATGCTCGACTGTGTCGGCTAAGGCGCGACGGTAGGAGGACCCCACATCCCGGATCACACCGTCAATATCGAAAATCACGAGGGCCAGGGGTTCAGTCATAGATGCGGCGGCGTTGGACATTGAGATTGAAGCTAACTAAGGTTTGGGGTGAATGAGTTTTGGACTGATGAAATCGAGATGACGAGAGCGTTACACCGGGATGGCGATCGCCGTCAACACAGAAAAGCATTGTCAAAGCCCTTCTAGGAGATAGTATAATGAGAAATTGCAAATTTTTAACACAAAAGCGGGAGGTAACGCTTGTCTCGATTCATGTTAAAAGTCCTTTGGTTAGATAAGGACGTGGCGATCGCCGTAGATCAAGTTGTCGGAAAAGGAACCAGCCCCCTGACAACCTACTATTTCTGGCCCCGCAATGATGCTTGGGAACAGCTAAAGAACGAACTCGAAGCCAAGCACTGGATTACTGACGTTGAGCGAGTCGAACTCCTCAACAAAGCAACGGAAGTGATCAACTACTGGCAAGAGGTGGGTAAAACCAAATCGATGGCAGACGCCCAAGCCCAGTTCCCCGAAGTGGGCTTCACGGGAAGCCGGTAAAGGGTCGTGGACTCTAGCCGAGCGATCGTCAGCCCCGTCGTCTTCTCTCGGAGTCGTCCCTCCTCAGCTAACCCTGACGGTTAGCCGGTGGTATCCCCCTTGGTTGGGGTCAGCTTCGAGAGAGGTTTGGGACTTCCCAACTCCGGTAACCCGTTTTCATCCAGAAAGCGGGTTTTTCCGTCTTTTGGTGTTAGGGTTTGGCGTGAGAGTTGTCCGCGTTCTCACTATCGATGTTCTCGCTCTCGATTGTCAGTCGATGGTCAATCGCGATATCTATCCCCTATCCCCACTTACGCCCCCCTTGCGATTTTTCTGAGGAGATTCCCGTGACTAGCAGCCCTACACTCGAGCCAACCTTACAACAGGCGATCGCCCGCAGTCTCAAACGAAGTCTATCGGCCCAGGGTCAAATTGCCCTCCCAGCGGTCAAAGGCGCGTTAGACCCCTACGGACAACGGCTGAACCGCCTCTTCTCCCTTTTGGGAAAACCGCTATCGCCCTCGGAACTGGTCAAACTCTGCCAGCATCTGGCCCAACTCCTACAAAATCCCCCCGCCTCCTCAGATATTGTCCTCAGTTATGAACCGGCCCCGTCTCCTCGTCAGGGGTTGGTGTATCGTTTAGACCGTATTAAGAGTGAAACGCCTAGTCAAACCCTTCGCTGTCAGGGACAATTGGTGTTTCCCTGTATTCCTTGTCTCAGTCGCGATTATTTACAACAGTTGGCCAGCTTGTTCGCTCTACTGACTCATCCCCTCACGCAAACTCAGGCCGAGCAGTTACATCATCGTTTGCAGCAAGAACTCGACAGTGGCTTTCTCCTCTCTCCTCAAAGTCGCCTCTTGGTCAGTTATGCCAGTAATCCCCCCAGTCAGGGCGGCTTATCCTGTCAAATTTCCGTGGTGACGCGATCGCTCGCAGACCAATCTCAAACGATTCTCCGCCAAACCCCGAATTATTTACAGATGTTCGGCCCTCTCACCAAAGTTCTCGATGTCGCGCAATCCCTGTCTCCCCCCCTGTCTCCCCCCCTGTCTCCCCAAGACACCCCGATTCTCGTCGCCGGGGTGGGAACGGCACAATCGGCGTTACCCCTGGCCCAGCAAGGCTTTACCATTGATGCCCTTGATTTAGCTCCAGCGTTTGCTCAGCAGTTACGTCAGTGGACTCAAGAGCAGACTCTACCCATTACCGTCGTCTCGGAGGATATCCTCGACCCCTTGCTGACCCTCAAGTCTCAACAGTATCGTCTCGGGATTCTTACGGATGTGGCCCCTCGTCTGGCGGATGTGGACGCCTTGGAACAGCTTTTGGCGAAGGTGGCCCAAGCGTTGCAGCCTGGTGGAACGCTGTTAATCAATCTCTTTTTGGCTCCCGAAGAGTTGCCCAGTACGCCGTTGCTGGAGGAAACCGCTCGTGTGTTTAACTCAACTCTCTTCCGGCGATCGCAACTTCAGTCGCTCCTGAACCGCCTCCCCCTGACGCTCATTGATGAGGTTTCGGTGATGACCTATGAACGAGAGCATCGCCCTCAAGATGGCCTCAAACTCGATCCCTGGTATGTTCGCTGGGCGCAAGGACAACAGGTGTTTGCGATGGAGACTCCCCCCATGGAACTCCATTGGTTGACGTTACGGCGAGAGGAGACGGCTGAAGACTCTAATTCCCCCAATCCCCCTAATCCTCTGTTTTCGACGGTGGACGCGGAGTTTTAGCAACTAATGCACTATATCTTTATTGGTGGCGCACCTCGGACGGGAACGACTCTCCTCAATAGTCTCCTCTGTCGTGATGCGACTACGAATCCCCTGATTGCTGAGGCCAGTTATCTGGCCTACCTCGTCTCAACCTACAGCCGAGGTAAACGGGTTTTGCGGGTTGAGGGAAATGCCTATTTTGATGATCTCCAGGATTATGCCAATTTCTCTCGCCCTTGGTTGATGGCGTTTCTGGAGAAAACGGCTCAACGCTATCCCCAGGCCCAAAATTTGGTGTTGAAGTCCCCGGAACTGACAAAATATTTTCCGGATTTGTTTGAGTTAGTGCCTCAGGCCCAGTTTTTGATGGCGTTGCGAGATCCTTGTGATGCGATCGTCTCTCTGATGGATGTCCGTGATAAGCTCAAGCAGACTCGGGATAACCCCACCTTAGTCAAAATCCTGGAGCGAGGAGATGTCAAGGCGTTGGCTGAGTTGTTCTGTGACTATTATCGCCCCTGTCAGCGTTACAAGGATGCTCAGTTTTGGCAGCAAACTCGTTATGTTCGCTATGAAGGCTTGGTTCAGCATCCTCAGGCGGCTTTGCGTCAGCTCGAAGCCTTCACCCGACTGCATTTGAGTCAGATGAATCTTCATCAGCCCTGGCGTACGGAGTTGGACTTTGCACAACTCCCCCAACGGTATCGCCCTTGGTGGTCTACTCCTCTCTACGGTCATGGGGTTTCTAGTGCCAGTGTGGGCCGCTATCGTCAGGTTCTCTCTCCTGAACAGGTGGCTCTGATTCGTCAAGTCTGTCAGCCTCTGGGACTGTTTGATGAGTGACTCCCTCAAGAAGAGTCTCGCTGAAACAAGAGTCTCGGGCTGGATATCGGGAAAAATAAAACTTTGCAGCTTAGATGTTTGGACCCGCGCCGCCCGCACCGGGGCAGCGGAGTCCTTGTCATTCATCTAATCTGAGTCAATATCTGATTGAATTCAGGCTGGATTAGACAATGAACTCTATTTGATACTCAGTATAGGAAGTTTTCGGGAGGTTGTCAACCCCTGACCTCATTTTTTTTGTAACGTTATGATACAGCCTTCATTGACGTAACTTTAGCCAATTGAACCAGGACATTCCGATTATTTTGCGGTGCGAACCTTAGCGAGATATTGACTAAAGAACGGCAATCCTCCGAGAGCGGGGAGGAAATAACGGGACGTACAGAGCAGCCCTAAAGCGGCGCCAACATTGGCATCGAAGAAGGGCTGATAAAAGAGAATCAGGGCAGCATCACGAGTGCCGACTCCGGCGAAGGTCAGGGGAAGCAATCCGGCAAAGATAGCCAGGGGAGCCAGGGCGAGGTTTGCCATAAAGGGAACCGTAGCTCGTAGAGCAAAAATAAAGAACCAAATCTGCATCAGGTGAAGAAACCAGATGAAAATTGAGATCGAGGCGATGATCACCAGTTGGCGCTTGTCTTGCCAAAAGTGATGGTGCATCTCCTCCCAGGAGATATGTAACTTTTCTAATGTCTTGCGTAGCTTGCTTGGGGCGATCGCCTTACTGCGTTGAAAAAACAGGTTAGCAAAAGACCGAGAGGCCAGAAGCAGGACTCCGAAGACTAAGCCGAACAGCACCATAGCGGTCATCGCCCAAAAGAGGAGATCCTTGTCAGGATAGAAGGCGAGGCCAAAGACACACCAAAGAAATAGAGAGAGTAAATCTGAGGCTTTTTCAAAGACCACCAAAGAGAAGGCCAGGGAGCCAGGGAGATAGCCGCGATCGCGAATAAAATAGGCCTTCGCCAGTTCCCCCATCTTCGAGGGCAACACCATATTTAAGACACTCGCCGATAAGGTGAGTTTCGTGGCTTCAGCAAGTGGAAAGGTTTGCTGGCGGGGCATTAACTGTTGGAGTCGCCAGGCCGTGGCCAGAGTCAGCGGGATGACCATACCCAAACTAATCGCCATCCAGAGGCGATCGCAATTTTGGAACACCTGAACCAACGCCGGTCGGTCGATTTGGGAATAAATGATCGCCAGGATCACTAAACTGACAACAATAGAGAGAAGTCGTTTCATGATGTGAAATTAACGAGGGGACTGGCTAAACTCTAGCGATCGCGAACCAACAGCAAAACACCCTTTTCAATCTCTCCGGAGCGTTCAACAGCCAACTGATTCTGCGAAAGCTGAAACTGAAACTCCGTTACATCTCCCGAATCCGGATTGCGAGCATAAATGGTTTGGCCGTCAACCGTATAGGTCCCTTCCAAATCACCAATGCGAATCGTTCCCTCCGAGGTTAACACCCAGACCAGGTCAGCCTGCTGAGCCGGCGGTAAGGTCGTCAAATCCATGGCTTGTCCTTGGGAGGGAATATAGGATTGAGGTTCCCACCGGCCGACGAGGGTTGCCGAATCCCTCAAAGGCTCAGCCTCCAGAGCCGGTTCTGGGGCGGAGTCTGGGGTGAGATCAGTAGCGTGTTGAGAGGGCGTCTCGGGGGGCGTCTCGGGAGGAGTGGCAGGGATGGCCGTACTCCCCTCTTGCCATTGCGTCGAAGGCTGAGTCATCGTTGGCGAGGCCTTCGACGCCGAGAAAGGGGGCTGCTCCGAGGCCGACTCATGATCAGCACAGCCCCATAGTAGACTCACAGTGGTCAGGGCCAGAAAGGGAGATGAAAAGCGAAGCGTCATAGTGTCGGTGATGACCAAAAACTAGGGTTCAACAGACAGGACACCGGATTAAGGCTAGCCCGTCTGATAGCCATGTTGGCTGAGAAAATCCGGAGTAATCGGATCGAGAGAACGAGAAGGGTCCGGCTGGTGATGAGCCGTGGGGCGACCCTGAGCTAAAAAGGTTTCAACATATTTCCCTAAAATATCGCCTTCCAAGTTAACCCACTGTCCAGGGCTAAGGCGACTCAAGTTCGTTTCTTGATAGGTATGAGGAATCACGGCGACGCGAAACCAACGGCGTTGGCGATCGCACTGAGCAATGGTTAAGCTAATGCCATTAATGGCGATGCTGCCTTTGTCCACGAGATAAGGGGCAATGCGATCGCTCCATTGAGGCTCTTGTCGAGGAGGGGCCGTAAACGATATCTCCCAGGAATTACCGCTCATTTCAGCCGTTTCGAGACAGCCGACGCCATCGATATGGCCCGTCACAAAGTGGCCTCCAATTTTACTGCCCACCCGTAACGAGGCCTCCAAATTCACTGGGTGTCGTTGTTCCCAGGCTTGAGCCAAGGTGGTGCGATTGAGGGTCTCAGGAGAAACGGCCGCGACAAATCCCTGGGGTAAAATAGACTCAACAGTCAAACAGACCCCATCAACCGCAACACTATCTCCGAGGGCTAAATCATGGCTGATGGCCGGAGCCTTCCCACCAAGATAGTGGATTCGTAACTGACCATCACTAAAGCTATCAAGGGTGCCAAGGGCGGCAACAAGTCCGGTAAACACAGGGTATATCCTAAGTGAGACGATGTTTGAAACGATGTTTGAAACGATGTTCAAGACAATTTTGGGGACAGACTATCCCCAGGCTGTCAGTATTGTAGCGTCGGTATTATAACGTCGGTCTTCCTTGAGTTCCCCTCCGGAGCCTCTTGGCTCATCGTTTAGCCTGTTGACGGGACATCTTGATGGTGGGGAAACCTGTTTTGTCCCCGAGGTTGTGAATCGGCTCCCTGATGAAGTCATAGGATATCGTAAATCCTAACAACTGTTTTCCCTTGTACCCGACCGTTTATCAAGAGGCTGGATTAATGATTGAGATGAAAATCGCTGGAATTGCCTTGGATGCAGCTACCCGCAGTCCAATTGTACTTCTGAGAGATGCCAGCGAGCGTCGCGCCCTGCCTATTTATATCTCCCAGGATCAGGCCCGTTCGATTATCAGTGCTATTGAACAACAAACCCCACCCCGTCCCATGACCCATGATTTGATGGTGAGTATCTTGGAGGCCTGGGAATTACGACTCGATCGCGTGATTGTTCATGCTCTCGAAGAGAATACGTTTTTTGCCGTCTTAAAGATGGTGAATGCCGATGGTAAGGTCAAAAAAGAGATCGATGCTCGTCCGAGTGATGCGATCGCCCTAGCATTGCGAACGGATGCCTCAATTTGGGTGATGGAGGAGGTGGTGGCTGATGCGTCGATTCCGGTGGATCAAGATGCTGATGAAGCTGAACGTCAGGCGTTCCGGGAGTTTTTGAATAATCTGAGTCCCCAAGAACTCATCAAACGAGCGGGCCAAGAGTTTAGCGACTCGTGACATCCTCCCGACGCTGACCCGACGGGTCCAGCGCGGGACTTAGGTTCTCGCGCCCTTATGAAGTTAACGTGGCAGAGGTTATGCAATATCGTCGATTTGGTCGTACCAACCTGCAACTGTCGGTGTTTTCCCTGGGAACCATGCGTTATTTGGCCTCTGAGGAGACAGCGATCGCCACAGTCCGCAAAGCCGTTGAGGCAGGCATCAATCACATTGAAACGGCCCGAGGCTATGGCAACAGTGAAGCCTATCTGGGGCGAGCCTTGCATCTGGGGTTAGGATGTCCCCGTGAGGCCTTGCATATCACCAGCAAACTACCGCCCACCTCAGATGGCCAGCAGATGGAACGCTGGATTGATGAATCGCTCGATCGCCTCGGTTGCGACACCCTCGATACGCTCGCGATTCATGGTCTGAATACGCCCCAACACTTAGCCAGTATCCAAGGTGAAAATGGCGGCTTAGCGGCGGCTGAACGAGCCAGGAAGGCGGGTAAAATTCGTCATTTAGGATTTTCCACCCACGGCGACCTGGACTTGATTTTAGAGGCAATGAGGACAGGGGCGTTTGAGTTTGTCAATTTGCATTATTACCTGTTTTTTCAGCGTCATCGGCCGGCGATCGCCCTAGCCGAAGCGTTAGACATGGGGGTGTTTATCATCTCTCCAGCGGATAAGGGCGGCCAGTTGCATCATCCCCCCGAGCGGTTGCGACAACTGTGTGAGCCGCTTTCTCCTTTAGGCTTGAACTACCGCTTTCTCTTAAGTGACCCTCGTGTGAGTACCCTCAGTGCGGGGCCAGCCACTCCTGAGGAACTCGATGGGATTTTAGCCTGGGGCGATCGCCTCGAACCGCTAACGGCAACGGAACAGGACTGTTTAGGGCGATTAGAGCAAGAATTTGAGCAGCGCTTAGGCAGCGATGCCTGTCGTCAGTGTTACGCCTGTTTACCCTGTCCCGAACAGATCCAGATTCCCGAAGTGTTGCGGCTGCGAAATCTCGCCGTAGCCTATGAGATGGAGTCGTTTGCCCAATACCGCTATCGTATGTTTGAAAATGCCGGTCATTGGTTTCCGGGCCGTCGCGGCAACCGTTGCCGCGATTGCGGGGATTGTCTACCGCGCTGTCCTGAACAGTTAGACATTCCCCGACTCTTACGAGATAGCCATGCTCGTTTGGCCCCCCGTGAAGGACGACGACTCTGGCAAGAGGATTGAGTTGGGGTCTAGTTGGGGGCCGCTCGTCGCTGTTGAGACCGTTGAGAGCGTTGGGACAATTGATTTTCATGCCAAACGCCTTCGGGGAGCCAAATCCCGCCATAGTTGTCGACGCGCTGGCGGCTCATATAATAGGTCCAAACTTCGCCGAGCGATCGCTGAGGGGATTGGGGGTCAAACACCTCAATTTCGAGGCGATTGTACTCGTTGTCTGAGGGGGGGCGATCGCCGATGAATCCTTCGAGTTGGTCGAGTTTGACGAAGGCCTGAGGACCGTCAAAGCCCAGGATCACCCCCATGACCCAGCCGGGTTCCTGGGTCATGGCTGGGTAGTTAAGACGGGGCAGATGATAGAGTCGTCCGGGGGCTAAGGCCGGACCGAGGACTTGTACGCGATCGCCGCAATAGGGACGATGAAACCGCTCTCCAGGCTGTAGCGTGCCATAGACAAATACTCGTACCATCATGGCTGTTAACTGTCCTCGTCGTTGAGGGGTAAGGTGCGAATTCGTTGCAGTTGTGACATGGCCCATTTAGCGGTTTCTCGAACCTCGGGGTCAGCATCATCGGTGCTATAACGGAGGACTTGACTGAGTTGGGCGATCGAATCATAAATACGAGTCAAATCGCGAATGGCATTTTTGCGAACCTCAGCACTATCGTCTTGTAGCGACACCATTAGGGCCTGTTTCATCGGGCGCAAATTGCGGGAACTAATTTCCGAGAGAACCGCCAAAATTGTACTACGTTCTTGAGAACTGGCATCGGTCAATAAGTCCACCAGGGGGGTAATGGCGCGGGAATCTCCCCGTTGTCCCAACTCCCAGATAGCTTTACGGCGTCGTTCGGGATCTGGATGTTGTAAGTCCAAGATCAGCGCCTCGACGATGCTCATACGAGGCAGTCGGGTTAGGGCGCTACTGCTGGGCTTTTGCGGGGCGATCGCCTGGCTGTCCGAGGTCACCGGGGTTTTCGGTGCAACAGGAAGATTCGGGGGCAGATCGGGAAAGGCTGGAGACTCTTTAGAATTGACGGGAGCTTCAGGGGTCTCCCAAGGAGAGTTTTGGGGAGGGATCTCGGGGTCTGGGGGAGGCTCCTGGGAAACGCTTCCGTTGTCAGGGTTGGCTGATGGTGTCAGTTCTGGGGCGTTCTCTGAGGCTGGGGTGACCTTCGACCCCTCCTCGACCCTGGGGCCTTCTCGATTGATATTTTCCTCATCAACGTCCTCAGCAACGTCCTCAGCAACGTCCTCATCAACGTCCTCAGCAACGTCTTCTTGAAAGGCTTTGAGTAAGACAATAAACAATCCCCCAGCAATCACCACCAGGATAGCCCCGCCGGCAACCCACCACATGAGACCTAATCCGGATGAGGCATCTTCACTAGCGGATTCGTCGTCAGATTCGTCGTCAGATTCGTTGCCAATATTGTCTAGGTCTAATGGTTCCGAGTCGGGATCTGGGGTCGGTTGTTGGGCTTCGAGACGGTCCCAACTGTCCTGGCCCATAATGCCATCGACTTGTAACTCTTCTTGTTCTTGTAGGGCTAAGACGGCGGCCTCAGTTTCGAGATCAAATTGCCCCGTAATCTCACCCTCGTAGAACCCCGCTGCTTGCAATTGTTGTTGTAACTGTTCAACCTCTTCGCCGCTGTCATCGAGCCTCAGGGGGGGGCGAGTCTCGGTTGAGTTTTCCGAATCGTTTTGGGCCAACTCTAACTCAGATAACTGTTGGGCCAAATCTGGGGCAAAGTCCGGTAGTAGGTTAATCGGTTCTTGGGAGTTGGCTTGAGCGATGAGGTTTGGCGCCGTGAGAACGCGATCGCTGGTGCGATCGCCCGAGATCGCCCTCGGACAGCCGAGGCCCCATGCCAGCAGACAGGTCATCGGAACCACCAACATCCGTATCCCCTGACGCAGCGACAGATTGCCCCAAGTGGATAGATGTAGAGTCAAGGAGAGCGGATAATTGGAGGCTGACACCATAAATTTCGGTCACGCATACAAGTGGACGAGGGTTAGATGCTCCAATCCTAGCCTTGAGACTGGAAAATTTGATGGGCGATCGCAGAAATTCGCGGCAATTGACTCACCTAGCCGAACCTATCTCGATGTGGTCTGTGGCCCAGATGGTTCACAGAGGGAGGCTTCCGATTCTGGAGAAGATGGAGTGCTTGAGACCTCTGAGGCTTCACTCGATCGCCCCCAGGACAGCTTGGGCAGTTTTTGACGGCGTTCAATTAAGTAGACGCTCCCGAGAGTTAAGATGGCTCCAGTCATCTGTAGGGGGGTCAGGGTTTCACCGAGCAGCCAGTAGCCAAACAGGAGGGCAAAGACGGGGGTAAAAAAGGTCAAGGAACTCAGACTGGTGAGATTTCCTTGAGCGGCGAAATTAAAGAATAACCCGTAGGCGATCGCTGTGCCAAAGATGGTGGTGTAAGCCAATGCTCCCCAATCCCAAGCCGTCAACTGCTGCCAAGGGTCGCTCTCGACTCCCCAAGACAGGGCCAAGAGGGGGAGAGCGCCCAAGATGGCGTGCCATCCTGTAGCGACGACGGGGTCAACCTGCTTAGAGACTTTGGGCATCATCACGGTTCCCAGGGCCATGGACAAAGAGGCGAGGAGCATCATACCGGCTCCGAAGGAAAGACTTTGCCCAATACTAACCGATGATGTTGACGCTCCTCGGGTTGGGTCGAGGTCAAACAGTCCCATCAGCCAAGGTTCGGGTAAGCCAATGGCACTGATCCCGATGAGTCCGAGAACCAGGCCAATCCCTCCCCAAACGCCAATGTATTCACCCAATAACCAGGCCGATAGGAGCGCCACGAGTAGCGGTTGTGAGTCAATCAACACGGAGCCGAGGCCCGCACCGGTGTCTTGTAGCCCCCAAGCCAGAAATCCTTGAAACAGCGTGCCATCCACCAGTGCAAATAGCGCAATCCAGCTCCAGGCTTTGATTCCCCGAGGTTGCGATCGCCCACTCACCGCCGCCGCCACCAGAATCAAGAGTCCCGCCGGAAGCAGACGAATGGCGGCCATAAAGAAGGGGGAGGTGTGGGGAACAACGCCCTTCATGGCCACCATGGCCGTTCCCCAGAAGAAGAAGGGACTCAATAGCAGGAGAACATATTGCCAACGGGACCGAAGCAGTGGCTGAAGCATTGTCTGGGTTTTGTAAGGGGGGTCATCAATCTCTATTTCATTGTAACGATTGATTGATTTTTGTTAAGCATCGGGGCGATCGCCCGAGCGGAAACGGCTCTAGGGAGTCGAGGACTGGCCCAAGGGGGAGAGCTTCCTGTTAAACTCGGTTAGCACCGATGTCCCGAGCTGGGACTTACTCAATTCGCAGCGTCTTTGTCCCGTATGGTCTGGTTTGTCAAACGATTTCGCTCTAAGATCGCCCGCATTGAAGTCTCTGGCGCGATCGCCTCAAAGACTCGTCAAGATGTCCTCAAAGCGTTACAGACGGTAGCCGATCGCCGCTATCGCGCCCTAGTACTCCGAATTGATAGCCCTGGGGGAACCGTGACGGACTCCCACGAAATTTATCAAGCCCTGCTGCGACTGCGCCACCAGCATGGAGTGAAGGTGGTGGCCAGTTTCGGCAATATCTCCGCCTCAGGCGGGGTTTACATCGGCATGGGAGCCGAAAAAATTGTCAGTAATCCCGGAACCATCACCGGCAGCATTGGCGTCATTCTGCGAGGGAATAACCTAGAGAGATTATTAGATAAAATCGGAGTCTCGTTCAAAACCATTAAATCCGGTCCCTACAAAGACATTTTGGCGTTTGATCGCCAACTGAGCGAAGGAGAACAACAAATCCTCCAAGCCCTAATTGACAACACCTACGACCAGTTTGTCAACACCGTCGCCACGGCCCGTCAACTTCCCGTTGAAACCGTGCGCGAGTTTGCCGATGGCCGCATTTTCAATGGAGAACAGGCCCTCAACCTGAAACTCGTCGATGCCATTGGCACAGAAGAGGATGCTCGACGTCTAGCCGCAGAACTGGCGGGACTGAATCCCGATCGCGCTGAACTCGATGAAATTGAGACCGCCAAACCCTGGTGGGCCAAGCTTCTGCGCTCAAGCGCCTCAGGATCTCGTCTGTCAGCCACTGGGGAATGGTTAGAATTTGAACTGACAACGAACGGAATGCCCCTGTGGCTGTATCGCCCCTAAACTAGCGGCGATGGCCCGGAGTCCCTCATTCAATATCGTCAAGAGTAGAGTATGGAGGTTTGTGTAGTGGAAGCGGACTGGACTGTGCGCGCCATTCGAGGCGCGACGACTGTTCCCGAAAATACGCCTGAGGCAATTCGCGAGGCGGTGGCGGAACTTCTCGATCAACTCGAACGGCACAACAGCTTTGAACCTGAACAGATCGTCAGTGTCACCTTTTCGGTGACCCCGGATCTCGATGCCCTTTTTCCGGCCTCAGTCGCTCGACAACGCCCCAATTGGGATAATGTGCCGCTGCTCGATGTCCAACATATGAGTGTCAAAGGGGATCTCGAACGCTGTGTGCGCTTTCTCCTTCATGTCAATCTCGATCGCCAGGCTGAGTTGTTCCACCCCTACCTACGTCACGCCCAAGATCTACGGCCCGATTGGAGTTTATCCTCCTCCGTTGGCTCCTCTTAGGGGACGCTCTCTTCTCTATGCTGGTGCGTTTACAGATTGAAAATTTTGCCTTGATTGACGACCTCGATCTCAGTTTTGGATCGGGGTTGAATGTGTTGACTGGGGAAACTGGGGCCGGGAAATCGATTGTCTTAGATGCAGTGGATTTAGTCTTGGGGGGCAAAGCCAGTCGCCGTGCCATTCGCACGGGAGCCGATCGCGCGCAGGTGCAGGCCTGGTTTAACGTCGCTCCCCCTGGCGAGGCCGAGTCGGCCATCGCCTGTTCGCGGCAACTTCTACTCGGTAAGCGCGGCTGTCGCAGTAAATATCGCCTCAATGGGAAATCGGCCAGTCAACGGGAAATCCAACAGCTACGGCAGCGCCTGGTTGAAATTGCGGCCCAAGGACAAGCGATCCAACTGGCTCAAACCCCTCATCAGCGGCGGTTACTGGACCTCTATGGCGGCGAAAAGCTGCTGAAAGACCGCGATCATGTTGGCCAGGAGTATGATGCCTTACAGCGCCTAAGAGCGCGGCTTCAGGACTTGCAGAAACTCGAAGAGCAGCGATCGCAACAAGAGCAATTATGGCGCTACCAATGGGAGGAACTCAGCCGCGCTCAGCTAACCCATCCCCAGGAACTCCAAGACCTCGAAGCTGAGGCCCAGCGCCTCAACCATGTGGTGGAGTTGCAACAACAGAGTTATCGCCTCTATCAAACCCTCTACGATCACGACGGCGAAACGGCAGCCGCTGATCTCTTAGGACATGCCGAAACCCTCTTGCAAGACATGGTGAGCTATGACAAGGAGCTAACGCCGCTGCTGAATTTAGTCGGCGAAGCCTTGGTGCGGGTGCAGGAAGCCGGTGAACAGATCAATCGCTATGGCGATGAGTTAGAAGCCGATCCCGGACGCTTGCAGGAGGTGGAAACTCGCCTCGGGCAACTTAAGCAAATCTGCCGTAAATATGGCCCCAGTTTAGCCGAAGCCATTGAGCGCCGCGAGAGCTTGCAGCAACAACTCAATGACTTGGAGAACGGGGAAAAGAGCCGCGATGAGGTAGAACAACGCTGTCAGGAACAGCAGCAACGATTACACCAGAGTTGTCAGCGGCTGCGCCAACGGCGTCAACAGGCGGCTCACCAACTCGAAGCTCGCTTAATTGCTGCCTTACAGCCGTTGGCGATGGAGAATCTCAAATTTCAAGTTGAGTTGTCTCCCACCCAGGCTAACCGTTGGGGGAGCGATCGCGTCCGCTTCTTGTTTAGCGCGAACCCCGGCGAACCCCTAGAACCCCTCGGCGATATTGCCTCAGGAGGGGAAATGAGCCGCTTTCTCCTGGCCCTCAAAGCCTGTTTTAGCGAAGTTGATCCCGTGGGAACCCTCATTTTTGATGAAATCGATGTCGGGGTATCGGGACGAGTCGCCAATACCATCGCCGAAACCCTCTATCGCCTCAGCCGCCATCATCAGGTCCTCTGTGTGACGCACCAACCCCTGGTGGCGGCCATGGCGGACCACCATTTCCAAGTGGTGAAACAAGCCGTCAGCGGGGGGGAAACGGCGCGAACTCGTATTGAGGTGCGATCGCTAAACAGTGATCAACGTCGCCAAGAACTGGCCCAACTCGTCAGTGGCCAGCGTCAGGGAGATATCGACTCCGCCGCCACCCAGGACGCCGCCAACGCCTTCGCCGATTCCCTCCTGAGTCGCGCCGAGCGATTACGCCAGGAGTTATCTACCGTTAGGAGATAACTCCGACAACTCAGTGATTGACCCACCGTTGACCCACCGTTGACCCAACTTTTGCCAAAAATGTTGCCCTGAGTACCACGATTGGCCAAACCTAGCCGATAATAACTAGCAAATCAATCCCAGCTAAGCCAATTCAGCGTTGCTTCGCTGTCGCTAGAGCAAGAGAAGGGTACACTGGTGATGAACCATAATTGGCCATCCCAAGTGCCGTTCGACTTGGACCAGACTCCCTGATCGCTTCCGTTACCCTGTCTTAACGTGCATCTGTACCCTGCATCTGTGCGGACAGTTGTCTCACCTAGTCGAGTACCAGCGTCACCCAAAGAGTTATGACATCAGCATCTCCTAACACTTCCGTCTCTCACACCGACGCAACGATCGATGTTACGCCTCACGGTAGTAATGACCGTCATCAACCCTCCAACCATCAGGCTTCTCCCAACAGTGGTAGCAGCGCCTTAACGACGACTAAGGGCAGTTTTGGAGCCTTTCTAGCGCCGCTAAATCGGGATAAATTCACCGATGTGGTGCGCGGCGTTGAGGATAAACTGCGGGTGGTGAATCAAACCCTAGGAATGCTCGACAGTTTACTCGACAGTCAGGGATTTGATGCCATCCTCGATGAGATGTTGCGGTCGATCGCTCTGAAGACGGGGGAACTCCTCCATGCCGATCGCACCACCATTTTCCTCCTCGATGAGGACAAAAATGAACTGTTTACCCTCGTGGCCAAAGATGAAAACGGCAATGCGTTAGAAATCCGGTTCCCAGCCACGGCCGGAATTGCTGGGGAAGCGGCCACGGGTAAAAAAGTGGTCAACATTCCCTACGACTTCTACGACGATCCGCGATCGGAAACGGCTAAAAAGTTCGATAAAAAGAATAACTATCGAACCTACACCATGTTAACCATGCCGCTCCTGAATGAAGACACTCAGGAGTTGGTGGCCGTGGTGCAGCTCATCAACAAACTTCAGCCAGAACTCGATAACCCAGAAACTCCCTTAGACGAAAAAATTGATCGCGTTGGCTTTAGCGCCGAAGATGAACAGGTCTTTCGCGAATTTGCCCCCTCGATTCGCTTGATTCTAGAATCATCTAAATCCTTCTACGCCGCCACCCAAAAACAACGAGCGGCCTCGGCGTTAATGAGTGCGGTCAACTCCCTCAGCAAGAGTAGTCTTAACCTCGAAGATACTCTCAATCGAGTCATGAGTGAAGCCAAGGGACTCATGAATGCCGATCGCTCAACGCTTTGGCTCATTGATGAGGAAAAGGGTGAACTTTGGACGAAAATCCCCGGAGTGGGGGAATTGCGGATTCCTCGCAATGCCGGTTTTGCGGGGATGGTAGCGGAGTCTGAGGAACCGCTGTTAATTCCTTTTGATCTCTATGATGATCCGCGATCGCAAACCTCGCAAAAAACCGATCAAAAAACCCGCTATCGCACCTGTAGTATGCTCTGTATGCCGGTCTTCAACTCAGATGATGAACTCATCGGCGTGACACAGCTAATCAATAAGAAAAAACAGGGAGAATACCCAGATTACGACCCGGAAAATTGGCCCCAAGCTCCCGAACAATGGAAGGCGAGTTTTAACCGCACTGACCAAGAGTTCATGCAGGCGTTTAACATCCAAGCTGGGGTCGCTCTACAAAACGCCAAACTCTTTGAAACGGTTAAGCAACAAGAACAACGACAAAAAGACATTCTCCGAAGTTTAACCAATGGGGTCATTTCTACCGATCGCCAAGGGGAAATTGTCGCCGCCAACGAATGTGCTAAACTGCTTCTTGGCTTTGAGGAAGAGGCGATCATCGAAGGGTTAAATCTCAAAGAAATGATTACCCTACGGGAAGGTAAATTCTCCGATTGGTTTGAAGCGGCGTTACATCCGCAAGAAGAGAAAGACCGTCAACAATACTATCCCAATCAAATTTTAGAGATTGAAACCGCCGTAACCGGCCAAAGTGTCAATCTTACGATCAACTCGATGTCGGATGTAACCGATCCCCAAAAAGTGAATGGAGCTTTGGTGGTTCTCGAAGACATCAGCGATGAGATGGAAGTCAAAAACTTGATGTATAAGTATATGACCCCAGAAGTCGCTGAAGCGCTCTTAGCCAGTGGAGACACCGGGTTAGGCGGTAAGCGCAAACATGTGTCGGTGCTATTCTCGGATATTCGCAGTTACACGACCTTGACGGAAAAATTACAGCCTGAAGAAGTCGTGTTAATGCTCAATGAATACTTCGAGGAAATGGTGGATGCGGTCTTCCAATATGGTGGAACCCTCGACAAGTATATTGGGGATGCACTGATGGCGGTGTTTGGCTCTCCAGCACCTTTAGACAACTGTGAGTGGTGCGCGATTCAGTCCTCGGTTTCGATGCGCTACCGCCTCGAAGAGTTTAACCAAAAACGGATTGATGAGGGTAAACTGGCCATTAAAATTGGGATTGGGATTCACTCAGATAGTGTCGTCAGTGGCAATATCGGGTCGAGTAAACGGATGGAACTGACCTCGATTGGGGATGGGGTGAACCTGGCCTCACGCCTGGAGGGAACGAGTAAGCAATATGGGGTGGATTTGGTCATTAGTGAGCAAACCTATCTCCCCAATGCTGATCGCGTGGTCGTTCGGGAACTCGACTTTATCACGGTGAAGGGGAAAACGCGCCCGGTTAAAATTTATGAGTTGGTGGGAATTCGCGAAGGGGATCTCGCACGTCCGATTTCTGAAGTGCAACAGCAGATTATCGACTTCTACCATGAGGGCCGCCGCTATTATCTGCAACCGGCTCTTGAGAAACTCTCCCTAGAGGAAGTGATGCCATTGCTTGAGCAGTTGGACGAGTTATCGGAGGAGGCGGTGAAACAGGTGTCCTTTGATGGGGATAAGCTACTGCGGGATATGCTCGGAAGCTTACCTCGGGAAAACTTGTTGGCGATTTTGGGAGAAGACACTCTCAAACGTCTGCTCGTGACGGAGAATTTGGAGGAGTTGTCCGATGCTGATGTCCATCGCTTGCTTCCCTTTAAACTCAAACAAATTACGCCTCGGGTGCGTAAGAAGCTGTGGCTGGCGAAGGTGAAGCAGTTTAGTGCCTTTCGGGAAGTCCAGCAAATGCTCGAAGAGGAGGCGGCGGAACTGTCGATGGCGCAACTTCAGAAGTTTGTGGAGTTGGCGCGTCCTCCTTATAAGGCAAAATCGAAGCAGTCGTTCCACCAAGCTCGTCAGGCGTTTGAGCAGGTGTTGGCCTTAGATAGCAAGAATAAGGCGGCGAAACTCCATGTCGAACGCTGTATGTTGTTTGAACAACAACCTCCGAGTGAGGATTGGGATGGAGTCTGGAAACTGACGGATAAGTAGATGCAGATTCCTCAATCCTCCAGAGTCAATCTCCCAGAGAGCGTTGTATGCTGTTCAGACAGCGGTTTGTTTGAGATACTTTGGAGAGATGAAGGGGCGATCGCAAGTTTTGAGTCGTTTCTTGAGTCGTTTCTTAAGTCGTTTGTACGTTTCGTTTGTAAGCAACGTTGTAGGTAAATCCGTAAACTGTGCCTGACATGACCAACTTAAACTGGCAGCCCTCAGAGTATGAGTGGGTTGAACAAGTCCGACAACTCCTCCTTGATTTAGCTCGCTCCTGCTTGGGGGATGTTCCTAAACTGCCGATGCACTTGGCTCAAAAGGCTCGGCCAACGGCTGAACACGCGACTCGGTTATTGGAGTCGGCCCGCGATCGTGGTTTGGCGGAACCTCAGTGGCAGCAAATTCAGGAGTTGGCTTGGGTGGCCGATGTGCGTAAGTTATTCTTGGAACTCGCTCAGGTCTATCTGTCGGATTTACCCCGACTCCCGGAGAATCTCTCGGCCCGCAGCTTGAGTCTCTCGGAACGAGCGCAACGGTTGTTAGATCACCCCACGGCGGAGGATTTTCACCCCCAAGCGACACCCCCCGGCCCCGGAAAAACTGGAACAGGGGCCGCTGAGTCGATGACGGAGACGGAGACTCCGGGGGCGTTATTACGTCAGTTGAAACAGTCGCTACGACACCACCGCAAGACCAGTTCTAAGGCGGATTCGGCGGAGTGGCAACAGCTATTTAATCTTTTGGATTTGGCGGAGAGTCTCTACCAGCGCTTGAAGGAGTAGGGTGATCCTTGGCTGAGTGTTAGTCCTTTGATGTTTTTTAAGTGTGATGAACTCATGATGGCGTTTCCTGTTGGGTCGCGGTTTGGTGTCATGTTGGGGGCGATCGCGCTGATCCTGAGTCCTCAACACAGGGCGATGGCTCACTCCCCCGCTGAATCGATGCAAGCCTTTGAGGAACTCTGTCAGGAGCAACCCCTCGCTGGTGATGGCCAACAGACTCTCGATGTCCTCTTGGAGTTGGCCGACAGTGACGACTGTGCGATCGCCGCTCGGGTTCTGGCGAAAACCAACGATCTCAACTTAAGTGTGCAAGAGCTATCGGATCTCTCTCCCCTGAGTTCCCTGGCTCACCTGACTCGTTTAGACCTCAGTATCAACCAAATCTCGGATATTTCTCCCCTGGCGGAGTTCAGCCGCCTCGACAGCTTACTATTGTCAGGAAACCAAATTGAGGATGTCTCGCCCCTGGGGGAGTTAGATCTGCAACAATTGAATCTGGATGATAATCAGATCTCGGATCTGTCGCCTCTGCGGACTCAAACCCGCCTCACCATCTTCACGGCTCGGGATAATGAGATTGAGGATTTAACGCCTCTCCAGGATCTACCAGCGGTGACGTCTTTATTTTTGGAAGGAAATCGCATTGAGGATCTCTCACCCCTCGCGAATCTTCCCAGCTTGGAGGGGGCCGATCTCAGCCGCAATCAGATTCGGGATCTTCGTCCCCTGGTGGCCATAGACAATCTCGTATGGATCGCCCTTAGTGATAACCGCATCAGCGATATCTCTCCCTTGGCGGAATTACCCCAACTGGTTGAGTTGGATTTGAGTGGAAACCAGATTCGTGATCTGAGTCCTCTCAGTGGGATGTCCAATGTCAATGAGTTATTTCTCGCTCGCAACCAAATCACGGATGTGACGCCTCTGGGGAACTTGACGCAATTGATGGCTCTGTTCTTGGAGGGGAATCAGATCGTTGATATTACGCCTCTGTCCAACTTGCAAAATCTCAGCCGGCTGACGCTGATGGATAACCCCATTGACAACCCCACCTGTCCGGTTGAACCCGAACGGGCCTGTCGTTTCTAAGCGTCTCAGGATCCTATCTGGGGTCTGATCAAGGGTGGAAAAAAAAATTGTTGGACCCTCTTGCGATCGCTTGTAGATTTGCTATAATGGTGAAGCTGAAAAAACATGGCGGGCGTAGCCAAGAGGTTAAGGCAGTGGATTGTGGTTCCACCATTCGTGGGTTCGAGTCCCATCGTCCGCCCTCTAAAAAGCCGCTAATCCCTGAGATTAGCGGCTTTTTGGCTTTAAGATGGCTTTAAGATGGGGAAACCAGGCGGGAGGTTTCCTAAGCCGATTGTTGGGCCACTTCTTTCGAGTCTTTCGCAGACCCCTGGGTTCCCAGTTGAATTAGCTCAATTTTATAGCCGGTGGGGTCTTCGACAAAGGCGATGACCGTTGACCCATGTTTCATCGGCCCCGGTTCACGGACAACCTTACCCCCCCGTTCCCGGATGGCGTCACAGGTTTGGTAGATGTCATCGACCCCCAGGGCGATATGGCCATAGCCATCGCCAAGGTCATAGCTATCCACGCCCCAGTTATAGGTCAACTCAATGACACTATGGTCGGCTTCATCGCCGTAGCCCACGAAGGCGAGGGTAAACTCACCGCCGGGATAGTCTTTCTGACGCAGTAAGGTCATCCCTAACACGTCACAGTAGAAGTTAAGGGACTCCTCTAAGTTGCCAACACGTAGCATTGTGTGTAGTAGTCGCATCGATACCTCCATTGAGTGATTCTGTCTTTCAGCCTAACGCACTCCTCGAACGGATTACCACAGATATTTGGGAGCGTCAAGAGTGACAATTTTGGGGGCCGATGCTAGGCTTAGGGGGTTTATATCCATCAATTTTTCCGCTGCCAGGTATCGCCGCTTCAAGGAGAAACGATAATATCAAGATCGGTTGCTCGTTATCGCAACAGGCAACACCACTCCGGAAGCTGTGATTTGCTCATGCTATAATCATAGCGCCGCTTGAACGGGTCTATAGTTTAGAGAGTACCAGTATGAACACTTTAGTCAATAGTCTAAATAAGGTGTTTATTATTGCGTATAAAGAATCGACCGAGCAGTTAGAGGCTTATTTTCAAGAAGAAGGGTTTGACTGTGAGGTGTTACGTCAAGAAAATAAGCCCGAGTATCAAGAGTTTTCGCCCAGTTATCGCTGTCTTTTAAACCATTGCCGAGCTTGGCAAAAGGCGGCAGACAGTCCGCAACCGAGTTTGATTATTGAAGCCGATTTTGTGCCGGTGAAGGATTTTGGTCAGCTTCCGTTGCCCTTTAGAAAAGACAGCGAGAAGATTGGCATTTCTTGGATTTATACTTGTGCGCCTCAAGTTTATTGGGTGTCGGAAGAGGGATATGCTCAAGGGTTTTCAACCTCAATGGTTGCTTACATTATTAGCCCTAGAGCCGCAACTTGTTTAGTGGATTTTGCCAAGAAAGTTGAGCAAGAAACGGGTGGTAAGGTCTATTCAACCTGGGATTCTCAGGTGGAT
Source organism: Sodalinema sp. (assembly GCF_046483825.1). Classification (NCBI taxonomy): domain Bacteria; kingdom Bacillati; phylum Cyanobacteriota; class Cyanophyceae; order Oscillatoriales; family Oscillatoriaceae; genus Sodalinema; species Sodalinema sp. The sequence continues at coordinate 16,731 of NZ_JAWOCL010000118.1, read as the reverse complement.
ACGGTGTTGCGATCGCATCAATTTAAAAACTTTATTCCCTTCCGTAATTACGGAGAACATGGTGGAATCCCTAATCCAGAACATCGGCAAAATGGCTTAAGTCCTGGTCATCAAGCCGATGTGTTGTGGGGAGATCTGGCTTGGACTCCTCTTTATGCTAAAGAGTATAATGTCGCTCAAATGCGCCTCAAAGCACGAATTAAGGGAGTTCTCCGCTTACTCAAAGGAAATTTCTTGCGGCGCAAAACGGTTCAAAATAGCAGTGTTCCTGGCCGCTTAATTCGATTTTGTCTGCGTCGTCAACTGACCGTCATCCTATAACCCCGAGGGATATGATTTATTACTTAGTCACCCGAGAATATTCTGCAACGATTAATTTATATTTAGAAGGAAAAGGGAATCAGTTATCCGGTCAAATCACACCTTTGTACTACGAGGACTTGATAAAACGACGATCACTGCCCGCCGGAACATATATTTTTTCGGATGTTGAACGCCTGTTGCCAGAACCCGCTCAGAACATAGCCTGGCTCTGGGCAGATCTGGCAAAATCTGAGCATCAATGTACCCTCCTCAATCATCCTACGAGGTCTTTCCGTCGCTATGAATTATTACGGTGTCTTTATGAGCGAGGTATCAATCAATTTAATATCTATCGTTTAACAGAATGTCGGAAACCTAAGAGTTTCCCAGTTTTCTTAAGGGGAGAAAATGACCATCGAGGGAACACCACTGGACTATTGCAAACGCCTGAAGAGTTAGATCAGGCAATCCAAGGAATGATACAACGAGGCGAGAGTCGAGAGGATTGTGTGATTACGGAGTTTTGTGATACTCGTGATGATCAAGGAATTTTCCGTAAATACTCAGCTTTTAAAATTGGTGACAGTATTGTTCCCTTCCACATTTTATTTCGGAAAGATTGGATGATCAAGGGTGGAAATGTCTATGATCCAGATTGTGAACAGGAAGAAGCCGATTATGTTATGAAAAATCCCCATAAGTCGCAATTGCAAGAAATATTTGCTTTAGCCAACATTGATTACGGTCGTATTGACTACAGTTTACTCAATGGAGTTCCACAGGTATGGGAAATTAACACAAATCCCAATATTCGTCCCTGCAAACTCGATCTAGGATGGGAGAAAATAGAGAAGGCCTTGACGGCTATCAATCCTGGAAAGACTCCTCCGACTCAAATCCCCCTATCTGTACGAGAGAGGATCGCACATCGTCCCTATGATAAAGGGATTGTAGATCGCGTCATGGATGGGTTTCGTTGGCTCCCCAATCAGTCGCGAGTTTCCCTATCGAGACAATTGAGAAACTTCAAGAAAACTTTAACGAAAAATTAAATAAACTTCAAAAAAAACGAGTCATTTCCCCTCCAGAATGGCAAGAAAAGGCTTGCCATTCTAAAACTCTATGTTATACTAGGCGAAATTTATGAATGTCTGAACTAAAGGTGAGGTAACGGGGATGAGTTCACAGAATAATCGAGAGATTTTGGGGATCTTGGGAGGAATTGGTCCATTGGCATCGGCGGCTTTTCTCAAGACGATCTATGAGTATACTTTAGGAGAACGAGAACAAGATTCGCCCATTGCGCTGTTATATTCAGATCCCACATTTCCGGATCGCACTCAAGTTTTATTGGCGGGAGAAGAGGAGGAGTTATTAGAACAATTGATTCAGTCTCTGAAAAGGATGAGTTCTTTTGGAGTGGCTAAGATCGTCATCTGTTGTATCACCTCTCACCATCTCTTTGCCAGATACCCGTTAGAGATTCGGGAGAAACTCATTTCCTTGATTGATGTCACCCTAAATAGGGTCATACAAAGCCAAAAACAACATCTTTTGGTGTGTACAAAAGGGACTCGACGGTTAGAAATTTTCCAAAAACATCCTCTTTGGGAAAAAGCGAAAGACTATCTGGTGTTACCTCAGGGGGAAGATATCCAAAACATTCATGATGTTATCTATCAAATCAAGCAGAATGTTGATCTCGAAATGTTAGTTCCCGTATTCGAGGATTTGCTAGAGAAGTATCAGGTTGAGTCATTTGTGGCCGGATGTACTGAGATTCATCTGTTTTCAAAATATTTTAGTGGCCATCACACTCCCTACAGCTCTGTAGATCCTTTGATTATTATTGCAGAAAAGTTGGCGGCCAATCAATTGTTTTCGCTCGAATCAGTTAAGTAGATAGAGTTAAAAAACCATGAAATATCCAAGAATTCAGGAGTGGTTTTCTGCGATCGCTCAACAACAGCCCCATAGCTCAGCCGTCCTCCGTGGCGATGAAGCCTTCACCTACCAATATCTTGAAGAACGTTCCAACAATCTAGCCAACTTTCTCATTGACCAGGGAGCTAGTCAAGGGTCAATTGTTGTGATCTTAGCTCAAGATACCGTTGAGGTGATTGTTGCGATTCTAGGAACCTTAAAAGCGGGAGCGGTCTTTGTGCCTCTAGCGCCCCAAATTCCTGAAGGTCGTCTTCAGGCGATCGCCACGAGTATTGAACCCAAATTTTGGCTAATAGAGTCTCCGTTCCTCGACAAATTGCAGCCGCTGACAAACCATGTTCTAAATCCCGGCAAGCTTATTTTTCTCGATGAGGTTGAGATGGAACCTGCCCAAGCTCAACCCTTGACTCTCCTAAATGACTATCGAAACTACGAGTCTCTCACTCTTCCCAAACAGGAAAGTGACTTGGATCAACTGTGTTATATTTACTTCACCTCCGGCTCAACTGGAAAACCCAAGGGAATTGCGGGTCGCCTGCAAGCGATTTCTCATTTTGTTGATTGGGAAATCAATTTTCTCAAGTTAACCGAATTACGTAGTAGCCAACTCGTGATCCCTTCCTTCGATGCGTTTTTACGAGATATTTTTGTTCCGCTATGTTCTGGTGGAACCTTATGTTTACCGCCAGGAAAAGAAACGCTCTTAGACACTCGTAAATTGATCCGTTGGCTAGATGAACAGAACATCAACCTGATTCACTGTGTCCCTTCAATCTTTCGTTCCTTACTCAATCAAAATTTAACCTCCGACAACTTTCAGGAATTACGCTATATCCTGATGGCCGGAGAACCGCTACTTCCCGCTGATGTCAAAAAATGGGTCAGTTGTTTTGGAGACCGCGTGCAATTGGTCAATCTCTACGGTGCATCGGAAACCACCATGACCAAATTTTACTACCCGGTCGCTCCAGAGGATGGAGAGCGCAAATCTATTCCTGTCGGCAAGCCAATTCCCGGTGCAACTTTACTTCTTGTGAATGAGAATAATGAACCCTGCAAACCGGGATCTGAAGGAGAAATCTATGTCCAGACCCCCTATCGAACCCTAGGCTATTATCAACAACCGGAATTAACCAACAAGGTATTTGTCCCCAACCCACTGACTGGGGATGTGGATGATATTGTCTACAAAACAGGAGACCTTGGAAAACTACAAGACGATGGCAATCTAGAATTTCTAGGTCGAAAAGACTTTCAGGTCAAAATTCGTGGTGTTCGCATTGAACTAGCTGAAATTGAAAATCTGTTGCGATCGCATCCAAGGATTAAGGATGTTGTTGTCGTAGACCGACAAGACACGAGTGGGAACAAATATCTCTGCGCCTATACCGTCACTGAAACCCCTATAGAACAGGGTAAACTTCGAGAGTTCCTGTTGACTAATCTCCCAGATTATATGATTCCCTCGTCGTTCGTTGAGCTAGAAGCCTTACCGCGAAACCTGAATGGTAAAGTGGATCGTAAATCGCTCCCCGATCCGAGTAGCATACAACGGGACAGACTCGAACCCCGCACAGAACACGAGCAGAAAATTGCTACGGTTTGGCAAAATGTTTTAGGCTGTGAGAAAGTTGGAGTTACGGATAACTTCTTTGAACTCGGAGGTCATTCACTCCTAGCAGTACGTTTATGCAGTTCCCTGGAAGAATCCCTCGGTCAAGACGTTCCTGTCGCAGCATTATTCCAATTCCCGACTGTAGAAGGATTAGCTAATTTTCTCAGTCAAGACGAGCTGGGACTGACTGGCTCATCCATCATTAACATACAATCCCAGGGGAGTCGTCCCCCCATTTTTGGCATCCATGTTTTAGGAAAAGGAATGGCGTATTACCGTCCTCTTGTGAAACATCTCGGACAGGATTGGCCCGTTTATGGATTATCATCAAATTCGTCAGATGAAGTGAAGGGAGCGTTGAAAGGTGTTCAAGAACTTGCAGAACTCTATATCAAGGATATGCAGGCTATACAACCTAAAGGTCCCTATTATTTACTTGGCGTTTCCTTTGGCGGACGAGTCGCCTTTGAGATGGCTCAGCAATTACGGACTCAGGGAGAAGAGGTGGCGTTATTAGGATTAATTGATACAACAGCTCGCACTGGGGTGAAACATTTACCCCCATCGTCTCGGGTGTCGGGACATTGGGGGAAGTTCAAACAAGAAGGATTTAGTTACATCACCCGCAAATTAAAATCGCGACTCGGACGGATTCAATATCGGCTCAAAGCGATTCGCGCCAAGATCTACCAGCGTTTTGGCCAACAAGTTCCTGATGAGTTGAAATCTCTCGCCAATCTGGAGACGAACATTAGGATCAAAAAGCAACATTTTCCCAAGCCTTACAGTGGGAAAATCACTCTATTTCGAGCGATGGAACGACAGGCGGAAGTTGGGACTGAAATTGATCCTCAATATGGCTGGGGTGAACTGGCGGTTGGCGGGTTGGAGATTTATGATATTCCCGGTGACCATTTACTGATGTTACAGGAGCCGAATGTTCAGGTTTTGGCGGAGAAAATTAAGGAACTGATGCAACAGTCTGCTGAGGGTGAAGAAGAACAGCCAGTCGCACCGAGTCAAGACGAGATTGAAGCAACTTAGAGCGGGGGAATCAGCTCTAATTAAATGGCGCTGATTCAGTCTCGGTCTAAATAGAGTTTTTTCCAAATAAATAATGGACTGACAAGACAGCTTTTAAAGAATTGTAGTTCTGCTGCGGCGACGACATCACTATCTAAAACATCTCGGTATGTCCAGAAATGGCGCAACAGCTTACGAAAGTCATTGACGAAGTAAGCGGCGATAAAAAAGGGTTTTTGCCAAGATTTATAGTTGAGCATCCGCGTGCGGTGACGGCTTAAGCCAACCCCTTTAAAGAACTTGATTAAGTAGTCTCGTTCAAAGCGACTTTTGGGAATATGATGATAGATGTGCATTTGGGGGTTATACCAAATTTCCCATCCTGCTGTTGCGATATAGGTGAGAGCTTCGATGTCTTCTCCTTTAGCAGTTAATGAAGTTCCAACTGGCCCTTGAAGGACTAATTTTTTGGGAACGGTATCTAACCAAACTTGCTTACGAATGACCAGTCCAGCACCGGGGGGATAGACTTTTTTCCGAGCATATTTGTAGGAGGTATAGCAGAGGGGTTTTTGCCCCCGTTCAATGATGGGAATAAAGTTAGCGATGCGTTGAAAGTTGGGGGGAGGAGTCACTTCATACTCCCCATGAATTTGTCCACTGTACGCACCGGCTTGGGGATAGTTTTGCCCAAACTGGTAGGCTTGAAACACCCAGTCATCGGCCGGATAGTTGTCATCATCAAGGAAGCCCACTAGATCGCTTTGGGCTTCTTGAATGCAACGAGCGCGCGCATAGGAGGCTCCTTGTCTGGTTTCAAGAAAGTAGTGAAGTTGGGAGTGCGAGGGCCAGGTTTCTCGATGGGTGTTGATGATGGCGGCGGTGCGATCGCAACTGTTGTTATCTACCACGACGACCTCCCACTCAATATCGTCGGTTTGAGTTTGCGCTTTAAGACGTTCTAATATCTCACCAATACGCTGTTCACCATTGTAGGTGCGGATGGCTACTGTAAAATCCATAGAACTTTGAGCATTTTAAGAGTAAGGTCTTGACAAATCAAACAATATACCCTCGATTCTATCATGGGCGATCGCCATTGGGCAGAAAAGGAAAACAACAAATCTGACGTACCGGAGGGGCTTCAACCAGTCCCAAAGCACAAACATTGGCTTTAAAAAAGGGATTGCTGTTGCGAACCACCTCGATCGCCCGCAGGACTTCAGGGGGCGATAACTCTCGGGCCAAGGTGCAATGAGGAACCCAAGCTTCAGGACGATAATAGGCGATCGCATCGGAGCCAATCTCGTGAAGCTGTCGATGAACCGTTTTATGTAACTCCAATAGCTGCGTCGTCACCACCGGAGCCAGGAACACCACCCCACCCCCAGCCGAAAACAAGCCGAGAGACGAAAACTGAATCTCAAACGAGGATTCATGACTCGCGATATCGGCGAGAACCCTGGGCAGCAGATGGAGATCCGCATTCGGGAGAACCGCCAAACTCAAATGGGGTTGGCTGTGAACTCGCGTGGCCATCGAGGAGCCGATCGCCCCCACTTGCTCCCAAAGTTGCCGAACCTTCTGTGACGCCACCTCATCAAAATATAACTCAATGGCATAGGTTTGTTGAGACACCACGATAACCGCTCCAGACCCAAAAAGTTTCCTTATTTTAAAGTCCTGTGGCTAGTCCTAGCAAACCGACCCATCGCGCCTGTACCTCAGTTGTCCTCGGCCAAGCCGCCCGACCTTCGCAAAAATTATCATAAAACTCCGTAAATTTAACGAGTCCAACCCCAAAAAGACCGGGTAACCTAGACTCATAGAGTTCTAATTTAAACTCAAGCCTTAAACTCAAACCGACTGTTAAACCTAAGAGGCTGACCAACCCACCCTCCATCTAGATCGTGGCTGGTGAGCCAGGAGCCTAAACCATGGAACGAACCCGGTCATTTAACTGTCCATTCGAGTGCATCATCAGCATTACCCTGACCCTAGCGATCGCCACCCTAACGGTCTGGGGCTATCTCCAAGACGGCTCACTCTACGTTGATGTCCGTTCAGAAGACGGAGCCGCCTTAATCACCGTCGATAGCCCTTAGACCTCAAACCCACCCTAAACCGACTGTTGAGTTCCCACAGGGCAACTCACATTGGTTCCGCCGAGACCACAGTAACCATTAGGATTCTTAGCCAAATACTGTTGGTGATACTCCTCAGCGTAATAGAACTCCGGCGCTTCTAGAATTTCCGTCGTAATCTCCCCATACCCAGCCTGCTTGAGAGCCGCTTGATAGCGTTGGCGAGACTCTTGCGCCAGGCTCTTTTGTTCTGGAGAATAAACATAAATCCCAGAGCGATACTGAGTTCCGGCATCATTTCCCTGACGCATCCCCTGAGTGGGGTTGTGGCTTTCCCAAAACTGACGTAACAGGGATTCATAACTAATGCGCTTCGGGTCATAGACCACACGCACCACCTCATTGTGTCCAGTCATGCCCGAACAGACTTCCTGATAGGTTGGATTCGGAGTGATGCCAGCGGCGTAGCCGACAGCCGTGCTATAGACCCCCTCAAGTTGCCAAAAACAGCGTTCAGCGCCCCAAAAACAACCTAAACCAAACAGAGCCAACTCCATCCCCTCAGGATAAGGAGGCGTCAGCGGTGTCTTGAGGACAAAATGCTGCTTAGGAACCGGCATCGCCTGCGAGCGTCCTGGCAAAGCGTCCTTAGGAGTTGGCAAAGTCAGCTTTTTCTGAAATCCGAATAACATAACAGGGCTTTAGGGAATAAAGAACAGAGAACAGGCAATCGAGTTGTCAGGCAATATCCACCCCGAACTGTCGCCTTGACCGTCGAGACGAATTAGCTCGCCTCCCTTGATTCTACAACCCGATAGACCGTATCCACCACCGACTCGACCGACTCAGTCGAGGGAAGCGAGGGTCCTAAATCCGGAAGCTTAACCTGTTCGACCTCAGGCACAAAGCCCAACCATTGGCGTGACAGACTGGCAAAGGACCGAGGACAGCCACTCACCCCGAAGCGGGTCATCGCCGGTCCGGGTGTCGCCCGTAATCCCAACAAATCCAACTCCTGTCCAGCCGCTTCAACCACATAAGTCGCCGGGTCGACCAGAATCACCTCAGGCGGAAGCAATTGCCGTAATACCGGCTCTAGCAGGGGATAGTGAGTACAGCCATAGACCAACGTGTCAATCTTTTGCTGCAACAGCGGCTGAAGATACTCCCGGATCATTTCGCGAGTTTCCGGGGTATGAATGCGATCGCCCTCAATCAGAGGCACAAACTCAGGACAGCCCATTTCCCACACCTGAGCCGAGGGGTTCATTTCCAAGACGGCCCGACGGTAAGCGCCACTGGCGGCGGTAGCCGGTGTCGCCATCACCCCAATCCGCTGTCCATAGCCGACAGCGGCGCGCGCTCCGGGTAAAATCAAGCCCAAAATGGGGAACTCAAATTCCGAGCGGACCGCTTCGAGGGCCAGAGCGGAACTGGTGTTACAGGCCACGATCGCCATTTTGACCTGAGACTGAGCCATCCAGAGCAGAATCTCCCGGACAAATTGGAGAATTTCCTGGGGCGATCGCGTCCCATAGGGTAAACGAGCCGTATCCCCAAAATAGAGAACCGACTCATCCTGAAGCTGTCGATACATAGCCCGTAAGACGGTCAATCCGCCCACGCCGCTATCAAAAACCCCAATCGGCTGGTTGTGGTTGGTCATAGAATTGTCCAAAAAATGTCCGAAAATCGTGCTGAGATCCCAACCCGCCCAGGGGAGCGCCTTCGAGACTCAGTCCCTATCCTGAGTGGCTAACAACCCGGACCTGGGCAATGTTGGCGAACATATTGCAAAATACCACGGGCGATCGCCTGAGAGAGACGCTCACGATACTGCGGGTCAGCCAAACGGCGAGCATCCTGATTCCCCGTCACAAAACCCAACTCCAACAACACCGCTGGCATTCGCGTATGGCGCAGCACATAAAAGCGAGCCGTCCGCACCCCGCGATCGGGGCCTCCCGTTGCCTCAAGCAGGTGACCGTGGATTGTGCGAGCCAACTGTTGCCCCGACTGGAAATAATAGGTTTCAACACCATTCACATCTGGGCGACTCATGCTAATGGCATTGGCATGGATGCTGACAAAGAGATTGGCATCGAGTCGATTCGCCAATTCGACCCGAGGTTGTAAATCCACAGTGCGGTTATCCTCACGAGTGAGAATCACGCGAACCCCCTCCTCTTCGAGGAGATCGCGAATCCGGTGAGACATGGGATTGACAATATCGGTCTCACTCAGGCCACCGATTCCGACCGCACCGGGGTCACTTCCCCCATGGCCGGGATCGAGAACAATAACAACCTGTCCCTCCGGGATCGTGCCAGGATCGGGAACATTAGCCATTCCACTGCCCAAATCCGGCGGCGGTAATGGCATTGTGGCCTGATACCCATTCAGTTCGAGAGAGAGCAAACTGGGACTGGGCTGATTAATCTCACCGACCGACACTTGGGGGGCCGGCATGATGCGCACCATAACCGTCTCGGGATCGGCTTGTTCCGCGCGCACCCAAGAGATAGCCTGGCTGTCTTGAGCATTAGGCGGTTGGAAGTTCTGGGACAATCGTGCGCCGCGAATCTCAATTTGATACGCCAGGGTGTTTCGATCCCAATAGGAGCGCTGATCGAGGGGGCGATCGGCTCGAATCAAAATGCGATTGCCCTCGATGGTAATATCAATCGCCTCAATCGTGGCCATTGATGACCGAGGGGACTGACTGAGTGAATCAACCGACGAATCATCCTCCGCTCCTTGAGAGTCCACGGCGACATTCAGGGAATTGGGCGGGGCGCTAGCGTCAAATCCCAGGGTCTTGACATCTGGGGTCGAGGTTTTGATGGGACTCGCTTGGGCGATCGGGGCCAAATGAGCCAACATTAAAACACTTGTGAGACTGGATAACCACCAGTGAACTCTGAGCATATTTCTCCTTGCGGGCTAGACGGCACAACGATGGGATCATTGGGAACAACAGTCGCCCTGATCCCTGTTGTTGGCCCGTCAAAACCAATTGTGTGTGGTGTTAGGCAAACTGCGTTGAAAAATAGCATAAAAAATTCGCCATTGATAGGGCGAGAGGGTCAGAACCTCAACTGTTTTCCCCTTTAACCTACGAGGGAAGGGGAATTGTCACCGGACGTTTATCGACTCCTCTGACCGGTGAGATGCCACCCAATTCCCAATGATCTCGTTGACCTGAGGGGCCGCTTCATCATGGACGCAATGCCCCCCATAGTCTAACTCTCGGAGATCCAGATTGGGTTGCAGCTCAGCAAATTGTTGCGGGCGAGCCAAGCGAGGGGGGACCATGCGATCGCCCCGAGACCAGAGTAATAATCCCGGTGTCGTCATCTCGGGCATCAAATCGAGCAGATTGGGGCAGAACTCCACCTCACTCGCCCCACGAGCGAGGCGAGATAAAGCTCGTGGGGCGCCGCGATCGCGGGCCGGCCTCGAAAAAATCTCTAAAAGTTCCTCATCGACATAATCGGAGTTCTCATAGGCGATTTTGGCCCAGGGACGCAGCCGTTTTGGAGGTCGAATCGCACCGAGGAGGGGGGTCAGCAGCAGGGGGGAGGTAAACAGCCGTTCAATCGCCGCCACCAGAGGACGGGCGAATGGGGGCAAGAGGGCGCGACGTAACCCCGGATCAGGGAGCGTAATCGCCACATAGCCCCAAACCGCCTCAGGATGACGAGCCGCCCCAACCACCGCCACCAGAGAGCCAATGGAATGGCCCACCCAAACCGCTCGACGACGAACCACCAGACGCCAAAACTCATACACCTGTTCAACCCACAGGGACACATTGTAGGCAGTGGCCGCCTTACTCGAGTCCCCAAAACCCAAAAGATCCAGAGCATAAACCGGATACTGCTGACTCAGAGGCCCTAGATTATGGCGCCAATGACCAATCGAGCCGCCGAAGCCGTGAATTAAAATCAGGGGTGGAGCATCAGACCTCGGTCCGGGACGATAACTATAGGCCATCGTCCAACCGCGCCAACGCCAATGGCGTCGTTCACCGAACCGAGGTACTTTGGGAGAAAAGGGTAAAGAAGTCAAGAGCCTACTACAGATGAAGATGAGGAGGTCGCAGAACTGGCCGCCGTTGGCAAGAGTCAGGATTTTATCTTAAGCTAGTTTTGAGTACGCTCAGTCGAAAGCTTAGACGCTGCCCCCCCAAGGCCGAGGCCGGGTGAGTCCCGACAAATTAAGAATTTCTATAAATTTGACCCACATCTAAAGTATTGCGAGTAAAATATCACTACGCTGGCTTAACCGTCGAACAACCTGACGCGCCCTCAACCCCTCTCACGTAACCGAACTTACATCTAAACACACTTAAACCATTACATATGCCTGCAATCGGAAGAAAACGACAACGGGACTTACCCCAAATCAACGAGCGGATTCGTTTCCCCCAAATCCGGGTCATTGCCACAGATGGTGAGCAGTTGGGGATTATGACACCGGCCGAGGCGATTACCGTTGCCGAAGAAAAGGACTTGGACTTGGTCTTGGTCAGTGATAAGGCAGACCCCCCGGTTTGTCGGATCATGGACTATGGCAAATACAAGTTTGAGCAGGAGAAGAAAAATAAGGAAGCCAAGAAGAAGCAGCATTCTTCCGAACTCAAGGAAGTGAAGATGCGCTACAAGATTGAGGATCACGATTACATGGTGCGCGTCAAGCAAGCCCAACGGTTCCTCAAAAGCGGTGACAAGGTCAAAGCCACAGTGATGTTCCGGGGGCGGGAAATCCAGCATACGGACTTGGCGTACCAGCTCTTAGAGCGCCTGGCCAAGGATCTCGATGACATGGCAGAAGTTCAACAACGGCCGAAACGGGAAGGACGCAGCATGATGATGATGCTAGCCCCGAAAAAACAATCTTAACTGCGATCGCCCTGGATTAAAATCATCACGATGACAACGATCAGACCGCCGTCTGGTCGTTGTCTGGTCGTTGTCTGGCCGTTGAGCCAAAACTCATGTCGATTCGTCCTCATGTCTTTTTATTCGGGTGAGCCGAAAGGCTACACTGGACAGCAGGTCGTGCGCCCGGCTTAATCCGGGAGGGGGGAACCGGTGACCTTCGCATCCCGGATTCCTGGTCTAGCCTAGGCTGGACTCTCCCTGGGATCCCCGTGGGATCGATCTCGGGTAGCGTTCGACTGCGACCCACCGACATCAGGACGAGCTAGGCTGAATGGAACTTAAAAACTGGCAATTCAACCAAGGGGGCTGGAAACAGCAGGTGTTGCAGTGGCTCAACCTGCGCCCGGAAGATGGGGAGCGAACCTTATTGATGTTCGCCTTTTATACCGCCACCTCAATTGGGCTGTTATGGCTAGAGGCCGTCACCTATGAGCTATTTTTGGCTCAATATGGGGCAGAATCCCTGACAATTATCTACATTGCCGGAGCAGCCATTGGCTCAGGGTTAGGCTTCTTCTACTCCTGGTTGCAAGAAATTTTACCGATGAGGAGGGCGATCGTGGTGATTGCCCTCCTCATGGCCATTCCTGCCTTTGTCTTCCGCTTTGGCTTAGAACTGCCAATTTTGTTTGGCATCACGGTCTTCGCGATGCGGCTCTGGATTGATGGGGCCTATATTCTCAACGATCTCAACACCTCCATCACCGCCAATCAGCTTTTCAATATCCGGGAAATCAAACGGACCTATCCCATCATTAGCAGTGGCATCCTCCTCGCTGACGTACTGGGGGGATTTTCGCTACCGGTAGTCATTGCCAACTTTGGAGTGCGTAACGTCCTGTTTGTCGCCTGCTTCATGCTTGTCGTGGGCGCCTTACTCCTGTTGTATCTGACCGAAAACTACCGTCAGGCCTTCCCTGATGCGGCTCGTCGCACCGAAGAAGAAGATCCCTCAGACTTCACCACGCGCCGGTTCCAAGGACCCCTACGAACCTATGTTTGGCTGCTGGTGACCTTCTTCGTTCTAGTCGAAGCCCTCTATGTGCTGATTGAGTTCCAATTTTTTAGCGAGCTAGAACTATTTTTTCAACAATTACAGGTGGAGGCCCAGGCCGGGGAACTAACGGATAACGCCTCGATGTTTCTGGGACTCTTGGATCTGACGGAAAGCTCGAACTTCGATAGTGGGATTGCCCGCTTTTTAGGGCTTTTCAACGGTTTCTTGGGTATTTTTGAGCTAATCACTCAATGGTTTGCCTCAAGCCGTGTGGTCGAACGGATGGGAGTCTTCTATGCCGGAGGCATTCTACCGGCTCTGGTTCTCGCGATTGGGGTGTTGTCTCTGATGGGATCCGTAACCGGCAATTTTGAACTCTTTTTTGGGGTCATTGCGATCAAGTTTGTCGATGAGTTGTTGCACTATACCCTGATTGAGGGAACTGGGCCGGTGCTGTTTCAGCCGTTGCCCGAAAGCCAACGCAATGGCTTACAGGCCCTTGTGAATGGGGTAGCCGAGCCGGTCTCAACCGGGGTAGCTGGGGCCGTGATGTGGCTGGCCATCTGGGGAGGGCGTCGGCTTCTCGGCCCTGAACGTTGGCTGCAACTGCAAAGTCCCATTTTTGTCTCTTTCGTGTTGTTGGTCGCCGTAGCCTGGTTGCTGGCGATCTGGTTGATGCGATCGCGCTATGTGGGACTCCTGGTTTCGAGTGCGGAACGGGGACGCTTAGGGGTCTCGGATGTGGACTTTCGGGCCTTGAAGCGATCGGTGGTTGAAACCCTAGAAAAGCCGACATCAGATGCCGATAAACGCTCTTGTGTCGAGTTGCTGAGCCAAATTGACCCGCAAAATGTCGGGGAAGTTCTCGCGCCCTTGCTGGCTAATCTATCACCAACCCTACAACGACAAAGTTTAGAGGTGATGCTCCAATGTCCCAAAACTGAGCATCTGCCTCAAGTTCGGGCCTTGATTGAACGGCCTCAACCCCCGGAAATTTTAGCCCTGGCCCTGCGCTATATCTGGTTGACCGAAGATACCCCAGATATGCGGCAATTGCGCCCTTATCTGCGTTCTGAGGTCGATCCGGTGGTGCGCTCAACTGCGGCTTCGTTGATTATGCGTAAAGGGAATCGAGAACAGAAAGCCGAAGCCACCAATGCGCTACGACGGATGCTGACGCATCAACAGGAGCGGGAACGGGTCATGGGAACCCGAGCCTTGGGAGAAGCGGAGTTTTTACAGGGATTACGGCTATATGTACCCAATCTGCTTCAGGATGAGTCCCTACGGGTGCGCTGTGCCTTGCTCGATGCGATCGCCTCGACGGAACTCGAAGAATACTATCCATCCCTGCTGCGGGGTCTATCCTATAAGTCGACCCGCGACGCCGCGATGCGCTCCCTAGTGCGCCTGGGCAATGATATCCTCGATCGCCTCGTCGAACTGGCTGAGGATATCCACAAACCCGATTTAGTGCGGATGTACGCCTGGAACACCGTCGGGCAAATCGGCACCCCTGAAGCTCTCGATACCCTCGTCAAGCATTTGCTGACCACCTGGGCCACCAGTCGTCGCAACATCTTACGCATCTTGCTCAAAATGCCCGATGAGCGGGGGATTGAGGGCGTTCTCGATCGCCTCGGACGCAGTGGTGTTGAAATTCTCATCGATCAAGAACTCATGTTCCTCGGACAACTCTACGCAGCTCGGGTTGACTTCCAGGTGGCCAGTTCCGCTGAATCTCTCGTGGAACTCCATAACGGGAATGGCTATGTTGAACTGAATGCCGACTCAGCCCTACAACTACTCTGTAATAGCCTTGAGGATCTGCAAAATGACAGTATTGAACGGTTGTTCTTGTTGATGAAGTTCCTCTATCCCCTCAGTTCCATCCAAGCGGCGGCCTTTAACCTCAAATCCGGATCTCGCTCCTACATGGCCCGAGGGCTGGAAATCCTCGATAATACGATTGATATCCCCAGCAAGCGAGCCTTGCTGAATGTTTTAGATCGTCAGGGGGATATGGAAAAATTACAAAGTCTCTCGGATCTGATCGAATATCGACCCCTTCCCCCCCGAGAACGGCTACGACTGTTGCTTGAGCTGCGATATTGTCTCTCAGACTGGCCCCTGGCCTGTTGTTTCCATGTCGCACGCTTAGCACGCTGGAGTTTGGGGGCCGATCAAACCTTAGCGGGATTACGCCATCCGAGGGGGTTTGTGCGAGAGGCCGTCTTAGCCTACTTGCAAGTTGCCTCTCCTCGTGCCTTGATAGAATTGCTACCAAAACTGCAACATGACCCTGATCCTCTCGTGGCGGCCCAAGTCCAGGAGATGATGGTGCAGTTTGGTTTAACGTCGTCGTCTGAGTCGCCGACGTAATCTCAAGTACCCTCGTGTTCTAATCCCCCATGTTAACCAGTGTCGATCGGTTGTTATTTGTGCGAGGTGTTCCCATCTTCAAGGAGTTACGGGACGATTTTCTGGTGCGTCTGGCTTCGGTGATGGATGAATTA
The DNA here is from genome assembly GCF_046483825.1 of Sodalinema sp. Classification (NCBI taxonomy): domain Bacteria; kingdom Bacillati; phylum Cyanobacteriota; class Cyanophyceae; order Oscillatoriales; family Oscillatoriaceae; genus Sodalinema; species Sodalinema sp. Next base: position 1,303 of record NZ_JAWOCL010000118.1, on the reverse strand, counting down.
TCCTTCCCGAGTAATCACACCATTTTTACGGAAGGACAGGAGGGGCGATCGCTGTATATCCTTGTCTCTGGGGTCGTCCGGATTCACATTGGTGATCAGGATTTAGCCAACCTGCCTCAAGGTGCCTGTTTTGGTGAAATGTCCCTGTTTGATGCCGAACCCCGTTCGGCGTCGGTGACCACCTGTGAACCCTGTGAATGTTTGATGCTCACCCAACAGCAGCTTTATGATGCCATTGACGAAACCCCTGGCATTGCCATTAATATCATTCGCCTCCTGTCCCGCCGAACTCGGGAATTAAACCAAAAGCTGAATAAACAGGATGGACAATAGCTATCCCAACGGCCAATTCTCCATCAACAACTCTCAACTCTCAACTGCTATACATCCCAGTCAAGGCCCTAATTATGACCCGCTCTCGTTCTGATGCTCTCTCCCCGGTCGATTGTCGTCCACTGCGGGGTGTGATTTTTGATATGGATGGTGTGCTAACAGACACCATTGAGTTTCATTACCAAACCTGGCAACGACTGGCCGATGAGGAGGGGATTCCCTTCAACCGTCACGCCAATGAAGCCTTGCGGGGACTCTCGCGGCGGGATTCCTTGCTACGACTGTTGCAAGGCCGTGTTTTACCCGAGTCAAAACTTCAGGAATTGCTCGATCGCAAAAATCGCTATTTTCGCAGTTTTATCGAAACAATGACCGCCGACTCTCTCCTCCCCGGGGTACGGCCGTTTCTCGATGATCTGCGGGAGGCGGGAATCAAAACGGCGGTGGCCTCAGCCAGCCAAAATGTCTATGTGGTGATTGAAAAGCTAGGCATTGCTCCTGACATCGATATTATTACCAATGTCTATGATGTCGATCGCCCCAAGCCGGCCCCCGATGTTTTTCTCTATGCGGCACAACAGTTAGGCTTAGGCCCCGAAGACTGTGTGGTGTTTGAGGATGCCGAGTCAGGGGTTGAAGCGGCCCGGGCCGCCCAAATGCGCGTGGTTGGCTTAGGGGATGCGGCCCAGGTGGGGGCGGCGGATTGGATCCTACCGGGACTCGAAGGCATTCGCTGGCATCATGTTCAAGGGACGTTAGGCGCGATCGCCCCCTAATTGGCGTTGCTCAGTCTGAGTCTTCACCGACCTGCGAAGGCTAACGGCTATCATCGATAAACTCAGGAGTGACCGGTTAAGGTCTCTAACTCCTGCACAACCCGCTCTAACTCCTGAACAATGGCACGATCCTCGATCGCCGTCAACGTATCAACCACGGCGCGATAGTACCATAAACTGCCCTCTCGTCCTCC
>NZ_JAWOCL010000145.1:0-22673 GCF_046483825.1 Sodalinema sp. | reverse complement strand
CGATAATATGCGATAAAATCAAACACAGTAAAACTACTGTGTACTACAAAAAGTCCAATGAAAACCTCTCAAACCTGCCATGTACCAAAGAAGATGTCATAGAAGCCATCACCACTAACAATTTGACTGAGACGTACTCGGAAGCAATTTCTGAATTTCAGCCAACACCAGATCAGGAACAGGACAAGCATTCCCGCGAATCCAGGGGCCACAAGTCACCTCAAGGACTGGATGCTCCTGGTGAATGACCTCGCATTCTTCCAGAGTACTATGAATCACTGCCACTGGAGTCAAATTACCCCGATCGCGACAAAATTCATGCCAACGTTCCACCTCCTCCCGCCGAGAACTGATAATCAGATAATGCGTACAGGCCTCTAAAATCGGCTGTTTCTCCGGCTGAACCATCCCCCCCACATCAACAATTGTTAAATCTTTTTGCCGACGTAGTGCCAAAATTGAATTGGCATGATAAGGAAAAAATCGCTCCGTTAATCCTCCCTTATTCGCCGCCTTAAACACCTCGGGATCTTGGTCTGGAGGAAGTTCCAAGGTGTAGTTTCCCTCCCCATCCCAATTAGCTCGTTGTAGGTAAATATTCGGGTAATTGGCCAGAAGTGTCTGAAATAAACGATGGGAAAACACACTTTTACCACTATCCGGCGGTCCCACCACCATTAACGCTGGATGCAAGCGATCGCCATCTGGAAGCAAAGGAATCACCTCACCCACCTGCACCCCCTTCACATGAGTCGCCACGACCACCCCACCCAGGCGGGGATCATGACAGGCCACCCAAGCCGTCGGATGCAATTCATGGATGAGGTAGCCGTACAGCCAAATGGGGGCCCGTCCATCCAAAATCACGCCAATTCGTGTATCAATCCCCTTCGGAAGCGCGATCGCACCCAACTCATCAGGACCGACAATCGAATCCGTCAATTGAATCTGTAACACCTGATAGTCCAATCCCTGGGGAGATTGACCTCGGCGGAGTTGGAACTGAATCCCAATTGAACCGGTTGTCACCGAACAAACCCTCACGACATGGATTGTGTTACTCTAACATCCAGATTGAACGGGGGTCTTCTAACCTTATGACACAGATCCGAGTTCCCGCCGCGACGCCTGAGGTCTTACAAGGATTCGCCGCCGGACAACTCGCCAACCGCCTACAACGCTCGATTCGCCTCTGGTGGTGGGTCGATCGCTTCTATGGAAGCCAACCCAACTGGTCCCAAGACCTCCCCAACACCTTTGGCTATCCTCTCTTGCGCGATCGCCTCTTCGCCGCCAGCCACCCCAAACATGACCACAGCAGCGCCGACCATCTCAACCACCATTGTGGCGATGGCCAATGTCTCTGTCACCGCAGCAGCCGCAGCCTCCTGTTTTCCCGCCAATGGGACCTCTCGGAACCCCAGTGGTGTGACCAAATCCAGCATTACACGGGACTCAATCCCCACGAAATCCAAGATCTCCTCAGCAGTTGTCCCTTCGCCACCGTTCACCGTTCCCTACGAGATGACCTGAAACACCTGGCTCAACTCGGCTGGTTAACAGCACAACCCCGAGGCAAATTTCAATGCGTTGCGGCGGAAAAGTTACCCCAATTTTCAACGTCAAGTTCCCCAGATTTAGACCTATTAACCCAGCCACAAATTCGTCAACTCTTACCCATTTTAGAGTCAATTTCCTTTGTTCAACCGAATCTTGAATTAGTGATTGAACGCCTGTGGGACTATCTCATCTCCCAGGGGTCTCAAAACTTGTTAGAATCAGGTTCTGATGGTGGCCATACCTTTATTCACCTCGACTATATTTTGCCCCCAGACACCCAAGATCGAGTGGACACATATCAAGAACAACTCGAACAACTCTGGCGGCTTCCTTTAGCGGGAGTGATTCAATTTGAGTACCAGGTCACGGCTAAAAAGGTGATTTCCATTATCACCTATCCCGTTTGTTTACATTATGTGCGGCGAGCCAAATATCTCAGCGCCTATGGAATTGATCCCTATGGTCGTCTGAATTGGCATAATTATCGGTTAGATCGCATCGAGAGCGATCGCCTAACCATCCTTCCTTGGGGAGATCCACAAATCCCCTCCTTTCTCAAACAACTGCGACGCAATGGCGAACTTCCCCAGGCCGATGTTGTCCGTCGCGAACTCGATCGCGCCTGGGGATTCAATTTTTATCTTCCCCGTTCCTTGCTGTTAATGCGGTTTCCCTCGGCGTTCGCTCAACGCTATGTGGATAATACCCTACGCCATCCCACCTTCAAAGCCATCAGCTATGCTGACCTAATTCCCGTCATTACTGAGGCGATCGCCGACCCAAACCAGCAGCAAGAGGTCTTACAAGTGCTACGCGATCGCTCCCCCGAAGATGCCTATTATCGCGGTTGGATTCGTGAGGGAGATATCAATGTTTTGATGCGGTTACGGGATTGGCGACCCAATGGTGAGGTGATTTTACCCCTCTCGATACGCCGAAAAATGACCCAAGAAGCTCAACAAGAACTCCGACACTATCAACGTCTCGATTAAGATGCTATATTTCATTCACCCTAAGCGAGTTTGAACAGTTAAACCGATGTCGGTGTATTACTCGCTTCAGCCAACCGTTCCAAACTCTCCTGCTGATCCTGAGTAATACAAGCCTGCACCACTGGCTCAATATCTCCCTCCAACACCGAATCAAGATTAAAGTTTTGACCCAAACGGTGATCCGTCACCCGAGTGTCCTTATAATTGTAAGTGCGAATTTTCTCCGATCGCGCCCCAGTCCCCACCTGAGACCGCCGCATCGACGTCACCGCCTCCTTCTGTTCCCGTAACTTCATCTCATACAGCTTCGCGCGCAGAATCTGTAACGCTCGTTCTCGGTTCTGTAACTGCGATCGCTCCTCCGTACAAAAAATACGAATCCCCGTTGGCTTGTGGAACAAATCCACCGCCGTTTCCACCTTGTTCACATTCTGGCCACCGGCCCCCCCAGAACGGGCCGTCGACATCTCAATATCCTTGGGATCAATCTTAATCTCTACATCATCCACTTCCGGCATCACCGCCACCGTGGCCGTCGACGTATGCACCCGTCCCCCAGCTTCCGTCGCCGGAACTCGCTGCACCCGGTGAACCCCAGCCTCAAACTTGAGCTTACTGTACACCGAATCGCCCTTAATCTCTAAAATTGCTTCCTTAAAGCCTCCCATATCCGCCGGAGACTCACTCAGTAACGCCACTTTCCAGCGTTGGCCTTCCGCATAGCGCGAATAAATCCGCACCAAATCCCCGGCCCAAATTCCGGCTTCATCGCCACCGGTTCCGGCGCGAATCTCCAACATGATGTTCTTATCATCATTAGGATCGCGGGGTAATAGCAACACCTTAAGGCGATCTTCGAGGCGTTGAATTTCTGCTTGCAACTCCTCAACTTCCAGCACAGCCATCTCCCGCATCTCAGGATCACCGCCAGAGTCTTTCACCACTTGTTCGGCCCCCTTGAGTTCCTGCGTCAACTGCTGCCACTTCTCGTAGGTGAGGACGGTTTCTTCGAGAGAGGCCCGGGCCTTGGCCACTTTCTGAAACTCATCGGGATCCGTGGCCACATCAGGATCAGCCATCCGTTTCGTCAATTCCTGAAACGTTTGTGCAACGGATTTGAGTTTGTCTAATAAATACTGTTCAGCCATAATGCCCTTGGATGCTCTCTCAAAATGTGACGGAGTTGGGGGTGCGCCATTGATCAAAAAAAGAGGGCGACGATCGCGGCAATCGCAAAGCGTGCGGGAACCGCCATCGCGCCCAACAACGGGGGCTTGCTAAGACTGAGAATCGCTCTCTTCACGAGTATCGGTCATACCATACTTACGCAAGAAGCGCTCAACCCGTCCTTCCGTATCAATAATCTTCTGATTCCCGGTGTAAAACGGGTGATTCCCGGACCAAACATCGACATGGATTTCCGGTTGAGTTGCACCAACGGTCATCACTAACTCACCGTTACAATACACCTTGGCATCGGGGTACCAGTCGGGGTGAATTCCTTCTTTGGGCATGATTCTAATCTCTTTTGAATGCAGGGGGTGAACAAAAACCGAGCTAGAGCCGGTCTTTCGTTAGGGGGCTGCGTTGCGCTATCTGAGGCGCTGTTTAACCTAGCCAGTTGTGGCCATTTTAACGCGAATCCCCCTTCGTCCGTCAGCAACGTGACCTTGACGAAGGAGAACCCAAACCCGCTCTTAACGTTTGGAGTATTGAGGCGCTTTACGAGCTTTGCGCAAGCCGTATTTCTTCCGCTCTTTGGCGCGGGGGTCACGGGTGAGATAGCCTTCAATCTTCAGAGGTTGACGGTTATCGGGATCGAGTTTGCACAAGGCCCGAGCCACCCCGAGACGAATGGCGTCGGCTTGTCCGGTTAAGCCACCGCCTTGAACCGTCACGAGAATATCGTATTCATTTTCCAGGCCCAAGGTTTCCAGGGGAGCCTTCGCACTGGAAATATAGGTCGGGTTGAATTGTAAATAGAGATCGCCGGGTTTCTTGTTAACGACGAGTTGGCCATCTCCAGGGACGAGACGAACACGGGCAACGGCTTCTTTGCGTCGTCCGGTTCCCCAATATACAACGCGGTTTTGGTCAGTTTCCATTAGTTCTCTCCAGTATTCGTGTCAAGGACGAGGGTTTGAGGCTTTTGAGCGTCATGGGGATGATTGGGTCCCCGATAGACTTTGAGCTTGGTAAAGAGTTGCCGACCGAGGGCTTGTTTGGGCAACATGCCTTTAATGGCTTTCTCAATAATTCGCTCAGGAAGGCGAGCCTGTAGTTTGGCGAAGGTTTCGACCTTCATACCACCGGGGCGACCGGAGTGGCGGCGATAGAGCTTCTGGGAGCTTTTTTTACCGGTGACGGCGACTTTTTCGGCATTAATGATAATGACGAAATCGCCGACATCCATGTGGGGGGTGTAATTGGCTTTATTTTTGCCTCGCAGGATTTGAGCCACTTCACTGGCGAGTCTGCCGAGGCGTTGGTTCGTCGCATCAATGACATACCATTGGCGATCGAGGGAATCAACAGGTGGGATATGGGTTTTTGCAGTCATAATCAATGATCTGGCGTGATAGATAAGGGGTCAAATAGGAAGTGAGGCATGGCCTGCGATCGCGCCTCATCTGGGAACGGACTCTCGGGATAGCCTACATCTAAGAGGCATAGTCCCTTGGCGGGGGCGGCATACTTCACGGCTTCCCGCCGTTCGTGCTTCCAGATGTTCTGGAATTCGTCGAGCGATCGCCGTCCGGTTGCCACCTGAACCAACATCCCCACCAGTAAGCGCATCATGCCATAGAGAAATCCACTGGCTTGAACTTCTAGGCAGACCACCGGCCCCTGTCGCTGGCATAAAACCTCTTGTACATCCACCCAAGAGTGGGGACGAGGAGACCCGGCGCGACGAAAGGCTGAGAGATGCTGACGACCCAGGAGGGGGGTCAATGCGGCCCGAATCCGCTGTTCATCGATGGGTTCGCGATAGTAATGCCAGACAAACGGCTCGATAAACAAGTTAGGACGGGCTGCCGTGTATAACAGATAGCGATAACGCCGCCAAGTTGCTGAAAAACGGGCGTGCCAGTCGAAACTGACCGGGGCCGAGGCGCGAATGAGAATTCCCTCAGGGAGGGTGTTATTGAGCACCACGGCCCATTTGTGGGCGGGAATGGGACTGTGTAGGTCCACATGGACAACCTGGGCGGCGGCGTGAACCCCAGTATCCGTGCGCCCGGCGGCGTGGATGGTGACCGGGTAGCCTAAGACCTTGGCGATCGCCGTTTCCAGCTCTTCCTGAACCGTCCGATGATGGGATTGTCGTTGCCAACCATAGAAGGGATGACCGAGGTATTGAACCACCAGGGCCACCCGCTGGGTTGGCATCGGAACGCGATCGCCCATGAATTTAGACCAGTTCGATAATCGCCATATCTGCGTTATCACCGCGACGACTCACAGTGCGCAGAATGCGGGTATAGCCGCCATTGCGATTCCCATAGCGTTCACTGACCCCAGCAAAGAGGGCGTGAACCAGTTGGGGATCGTACAGATACCCCAAGGCCCGACGGCGAGCCGCCAGGGTTCCTTCTTTGGCCAAGGTAATCATATGTTCGGCTTCGGAGCGAACGGCTTTGGCCCGGGTTTTGGTGGTGGTGATTCGTCCATGACGAATCAACTCGGTCGTCAGCGATCGCAACAGGGCTTTACGCTGATCGGCAGGTTTGCCGAGTTGAGGGACACGACAAGAGTGACGCATAATACTTTGAGCTAACCTTGAGCTAAACGACGGAGAAACTTAGGCTTTGGCCTTTTCTTGAGGGAGGGTAATCCCTAAGCGTTGTTGAAGCGCATCGATCACTTCTTCAGCCGATTTTTGACCAAAGTTCTTAATTTCTAAGAGATCTTCTTGGGAGTAATCCAACAAATCGGCCACGGAGTTGATCTGAGCCCGTTTGAGACAGTTATAAGCCCGAACTGACAGTTGCAATTCCTCGATGGGAATTTGGCTGGTGGGGTCTTCGTCGGGGGTGTAATCGTCTTTGAGGGATTCGAGAGTAATATCTTGCAGAGGCGTGAACAACTCTACCAAGATCCCGGCCGCTTGACTGAGGGCTTCCTGGGGGGAAATACTCCCATTGGTCCAAATTTCCAAGACCAGCCGATCTTTATCGAGGGAGCCACCAATGCGCGCATCTTCTACAGTGTAGTTAACTTTGCGCACTGGCATGAACACGGCGTCGATTTGCAGAAAATCGAGGGAGCCGCCTTCATCCCGGCTGCGATCGACAGAGCGATAGCCGGTTCCGGTTTCAATTTTGAACTCCATCTCCAGAGTCGCCCCTTCAGCCAGGGTAGCGATATACTGGTTGGCTGAGGTCGGTTCAACCTCAGACGGGAGATCAAAATGCTCCGCACTAACCATCGCTGGTCCTTGAACCATCAAACGGCCAATGTGGGGCTGACTCCCGTGGTTTTTCAAGACCACCTCTTTCATGTTGAGTAAGATTTCCAGGACATCCTCACGAACCCCTGGAATGGTGGCGAACTCATGGTTAACCCCAGCAATGCGGACAGCCGTAATGGCGGTCCCTTCAATGTTAGACAACAGGACTCGCCGTAGGGCATTCCCCACGGTGGTTCCTTGTCCCCGTTCTAGGGCTTCGACCGTGAACTTCCCATATTGTCCTTGGTCTTTTTCAGTGTTACTTTCAACACATTCAATTTGAAACTGCGCCACGGCGTGACCTCCCGAATACTGATTCCCCATTTGAAGCTTGGTGCATCGTGAGACAGGGTCTGCTCCTGCTCACGGCGTATGCTGACCGGCGGGCGATCGATTGTTGTTGCGATCGCCAACGCTGTTAGACCCGTCGCCGTTTGGGGGGACGACAGCCGTTGTGCGGAATCGGGGTGATATCGCGAATCAGGGTGATTTCTAGGCCCGCTCCTTGTAAGGCGCGGATGGCGGTTTCACGACCGGCACCGGGGCCGTTGACCATGACTTCAATTTGACGCATTCCTTGGTCACCGGCACGACGAGCGGCACTTTCGGCAGCGGTTTGCGCGGCGTAGGGGGTTCCTTTTTTGGCCCCTTTGAAGCCACTGGACCCAGCAGAGGCCCAAGAAATCACTTCGCCGCGAGCGTCGGTGATCGTAACAATGGTGTTGTTAAAGGTCGATTGAATGTAGGCAACGCCGTTAGGGACGTTACGCTTTTGCTTCCGTGGACCGGATTTTTTAGGTTGTCTGGCCATAATGTAGGTTGTGGTTAGGAGTTAGGTTCGCGGTGGGTTGGCGACAAAGACCGAGGCAGAGTCGGGAACCTCCGAGGGAGAGGCGACTCTAACGACGGGCATTGGGACGGGCATCGGACTTATTTTTTCAGACCGGGTTTTTTCTTACCGGCAACGGTGCGACGAGTGCCGCGACGGGTCCGGCCGTTGGTGCGAGTGCGTTGTCCCCGCACGGGCAGTCCCATCCGGTGACGACGACCGCGATAACAGCCGATATCCACGAGTCGTTTGACGTTCATCGTTTCCCAACGACGTAAATCCCCTTCGATTTGGTAGGTGGCTTCGATATGTTGCCGCAGGTTAGCGACATCACTATCGCTGAGATCTTTAACGCGGGTGTCGGGATTGACGCCCGTTGCCTCTAGGATCGCTTGCGATCGCTTTAGGCCAATGCCGTAAATATAGGTCAGTCCAATTTCAATGCGTTTGTCGCGGGGGAGGTCAACTCCAGCAATCCGTGCCATGTTTCTTCCTTATGATGAAATTCAGTGGTGTTACCTGGGTGGGGGTCGTTCTCACCCAACTCCGCCCTCTCGGTGATTTTTGCTTCGGTATGATGGGGATGAGACTTGGGTGGGGGCAGATCAGGCTTGTTAGCCCTGACGTTGTTTGTGTTTAGGATTTGTGCAAATAACCATAACGCGCCCGCGTCGTCGGATCACGCGACACTTTTCGCACATTTTGCGGACTGATGCTCGAACTTTCATGACTTCGGTTGCAATACTTACAAACTTGATATTATAACTGATTTTCAGGTTTCGCGACAGGGAAACTGACTCCTAACGGAGCCGTTTGTAACGCGCTGCTGAAGCGAGGGAAGTTCCCTGAGATGCCAATCTCAGTTATTTTTTCCGCAAGCGGTAGGTGATACGACCTTTTTCGAGGTCATAGGGAGTCAATTCGACTTTGACGCGATCGCCAGGCAAAATTTTGATGTAATTGCGGCGAATCTTCCCAGAAATGTGGGCCAGAACGTTAAAGCCGTTATCGAGATCGACTCGAAACATTGCGTTGGGAAGGGACTCGGTTACGGTTCCTTCCATCTCGATGAGGTCTTGTTTAGCCACGTAGGTCTCCTTTCAATTCAACAAATTGGGGCGCTCGTGAAACGTGCGGGAACCGCAATCATGAAGCGTGCGGGAACCGCAATCGCTCCCCAGGATTTCCCTGGATATTTTATCAAATTTTTATGAAAAAATCAGGTAAAATACCTTGACAAATCCTCGCAGTTAGTATCACGCCGCCAAGTTTTGGCTGAGATGTTCGGTAACGGCATTCATCTCCTGGCTACCATCGATCGAGACCAAGCGCGACTGTTGCTCATAGAACTCAATCAAAGGCGCCGTGGCTTGGCGATACACCGTCAGACGATGACGAATCGTCTCCTCTTTGTCATCTTTACGGCCCCGGGCCAACAGTCGCTGCACAATATCCTCATCAGGAACCGTGAAATTCACCGCGCGATCGCAGGCCTGATCAATCTCAGCCAACAACTCATCCAAGAACTTCGCCTGAGACAAATTGCGAGGGAACCCATCGAGAATCCAGCCCTGTTGAGCATCCTCCTGTTCGAGTCGTTCCCGAACCAAACCCAAAATCAACTCATCCGGAACCAAATCCCCTCGATCCATATAGGCCTTCGCCTTTTGTCCCAAGGGCGTTTGATTCGCTACCGCCTCGCGGAGAATATCTCCGGTGGAAATATGAGGAATTCCCAAACGTGCAGAAACCCGTTGTGCTTGTGTCCCTTTCCCCGCTCCTGGCGGTCCCAAAAAAATCAAACGCATAGTTCTTTATTTCACCATTCCTTCGTATCGTTGCGAGATGACGTAAGTTTGAATCTGCTTGGCGGTCTCAATCGCAACCCCCACCAAAATCAAGAGGGACGTTGCCCCAAAACCTTGGAACGTGGTCACCCGAGTCGCACTCTCAACGGCCGTCGGCACCGTCGCCACCAAGCCCAGGAACACAGCCCCCAAGAAGGTCAACCGGTTGAGAATCCGCTCAATATACTCACTTGTGGCCCGTCCAGGACGAATTCCGGGAATACTCGATCCCATTTTTTTCAGGTTCTGCGCCAAATCCACAGGATTGAGAATTAACGAGGCGTAAAAATAACTGAAAAATAGAATCAGCACCAGATAGAACGCCGCATAGAGCCAAGGAGTCGGACCACTGGGGCTAAGATACTCAGAAATCCGAATCAAGGTCGGATTGTTCGTCGCACCGGCAATAATTCCCGGCAGAATCAAGAAACTCGAGGCAAAAATGATCGGCATCACGCCCCCTTGGTTCAGACGCAGCGGCAGATAGTTCGTGCGCTCACGATAGAGACGACGACCCACCTGACGACGCGCCGAAATAATGGGAATGCGTCGAGCGCCTTCTTGCACAAAGACAATGCCAACAATGGTGATGAGGAACACCAGTAAGAGCAGAATCACGCGCCCAACCACCGATTGGTCCTGTTGAGCCAATTGAATGGTGTTGCCCAACGAACCGGGTAACACCGCCACAATGTTGACAAAAATCAACAGAGATGCACCATTGCCAATGCCACGCTCGGTAATCAACTCCGAGACCCACATCACGAACATTGCACCCGTGACCAGAGCAATCATGGTCTGAGCCACGAACAGCGGCCCCGGATTATAGGCATAGGCACTCGTCCAGAGGGCGATACCGATACTTTGCAGAATCGCGACCCCAAGGGCGATATAACGAGTAATTTGGGAAATCTTGCGTCGTCCGGCTTCCCCCTCGTTTTTCTGTAAATCTTCCAACGTCGGCAACGCCGCCGTCAGGAGCTGAATGGCGATCGAGGCGTTAATAAAGGGCAAAATCCCCAGGGCAAAAATCCCTAAGGTTTGTAACCCTCCCCCCGAAAACGCATCCAGGAGTCCCAAAAAGGGGCTACCCTGCAAATCAGCGGCGAAGCGCACTCGGTCAATGCCGGGAACTGGAAGATAAATTCCCAGGCGGACCACAAAAATTAACCCGATGGTCACCAGGATGCGGCCACGAAGACCGGCCGCCTGGGCCATCTGCATAAATGTTTCCTGAGCCGTTGGCGCTTTATCTCGATTGACTACCATAACGGGAACCTCTAGCTGATACCTGTGAGCGTCGCTGCCATCGTCCTTGTCCTATCTCTACTCAGCGCTGTCAGCTTGAGTGCTGTTGTCAGAGGTGTTCCCAGTCATGAGTTCACAGCGACCGCCAGCGGCTTCAATTTTCTGACGGGCACTTTGAGTAAAGGCCGCCGCTGTCACGGTCAGAGCAACTGTCAACTCACCATCACCTAAGATTTTTAAGGGACCTTGGGCGGAGTTAACAATATTCGCGTCCAGCACGGAGGCTAAGGTGACATCGCTGTTGGCTTCGAGTGAAGCCAGTTGACCCACATTAACAACAGTGTACTGTTTCGGATTAATAACCGTAAAGTGCTTGAGCTTCGGAACGCGGCGGTACAGAGGCATTTGCCCCCCTTCAAAGCCCGGTCGGGTGCCGCCACCGGAGCGAGACTTTTGACCGCGCATTCCTTTGCCGCAGCTTGCCCCTTGTCCGGCAGCAATCCCACGACCGAGACGACGGCGGCGTTTTTTAGAGCCGGGTTGCGGCTGAACGTCTTGTAATCTCATGATGTATAACAGTGAACAGTGAACAGTTTGGTGGGGGCGTGCCCATGGGGTCGCCCGTTAGGAAACAGCGAACCCTGGGGTCAACTGTTAACCGAATTTGGGGATTGAGTTCGGACTAGAGCGGTCTTTAAGAAAAGACTTGCTCAAGCGGAATATCCCGTTCTTTGGCCACATCGCCAAAGGTGCGTAAGGCCGAGAGTCCATCGACGGCGGCGCGAGCATTGTTTAGGGGGTTACTCGAACCGAGTTGTTTAGCCAGGATGTTGCGAACACCGGCTAATTCGAGGACTGTACGAACCGCACCCCCAGCAATTACCCCAGTACCAGCGGAAGCGGGACGCATCATGACACGAGCGCCTCCAGCTTCTCCATTGACCCGATGAGGGATGGAACTGGCTTTGTTAAGCGGGACGGTAACGGTATGTTTTTTGGCATCGGCAACGCCTTTTTTGACGGCACCGATGACATCACCGGCTTTACCAACACCCACACCGACTTGTCCTCGTTCGTTACCAACGACAACAATGGCGCGGAAGCTGAGTTTTTTACCACCCTTGACCACTTTGGTGACGCGGCGAATTTGGACGACGCGCTCTTGCCATTCGGAGTCTTTTTCGCGGTTACGGTTGCCTTTTTTGCGACGATCGCGTTGTTCTGCCATGTTGGATCCTGTCGTGCGTAGTACGTTTGAGAGACGTTTTAGAACTGAAGGCCAGCTTCACGAGCGGCTTCAGCTAAGGCTTGCACTCGACCGTGATAGAGGTTGCCCCCGCGATCGAATACAACTTTATCAATGCCTTTGTCCTGAAGGCGTTTGGCGAGAAGTTCCCCAACTTTGGCCGAAGCTTCACAGGTGGCGCTTCCCGAGAGGTTGGCCCGTAAATCGGGATCAAGGGTAGACGCGGTCGCTACGGTGTGATGTTGGGTATCATCAATCGCCTGGACATAAATGTGCTGGTTAGAACGGAAGACAGCCACTCTCGGGCGTTCCGTCGTTCCCTGCACTTTACGGCGAATCCGACGATGTCGGCGATGGGTGGACTGCTTTCGGGTCAGTTTCATAGTGACAATAGGGAATCGGCGTTTGAAAAGCCTGAAGGTAAAGGGAAATTAAAAGCCTGAGGGCATCGCCAGAGGAAATTATTTTTTCCCGGCTTTCCCGGCTTTACGACGGATTTGTTCGCCAGCGTAGCGAATCCCTTTGCCTTTATAGACTTCAGGGGGACGCACGCCACGAATTTGAGCGGCGACGTTACCAACGATTTCTTTGTTAATCCCTTTAACAATGACGTTGGTGTTGCTTTCGACGCTGATATCAATGCCCTCAGGCGGATTGAGTTCAAAGGGCTGACTGTAGCCAACATTGAGAATCAGTTTCCGGCCTTGGACTTGGGCACGATAGCCCACGCCTTGGATTTCGAGTCGCCGTTCAAAGCCTTTGGAGACCCCATCGACCATGTTGGCCAGAAGGGTACGGCTGAGTCCATGACGAGCGCGGGATGGACGGGACTCATCACGACGTGTAACCAGGAGCGTTCCGTCGTCTTCCTGGGTGAAGCTAACTTCGCGGGGGAAGTCTCGTGAGAGTTCCCCTAGAGGACCTTTGACGGACACGGCTTGTCCGTCAATGTTAACGGTGACGTTCTTCGGAACGGGTATAGGACGTTTGCCAATTCGAGACATTGCGGTTTCTCTGCGGTTGTCTTACGGGTGGAACGGGATGAGAGACGGGTGCAACTAGCCCTGAGGTCTAGTAGACGTAGCAGAGAACTTCTCCGCCAACGCCTTGGCGACGGGCCTCGCGATCGGTCATGATCCCGTGGGAGGTGGAAATGATGGCAACACCGATTCCGCCCAAGATGCGGGGGAGTTCTTTCCGGTTGGAATAGACTCGTAAGCCCGGCTTGCTGACGCGCTTAAGCTTCTTGATGGTGGGTTGACGATGTTTGCCTTTGTACTTGAGTGAGATGACGATATGGCGGTTGATGCCTTCGCCGTCTTCTGTGAAATTTGAAATGAAGCCTTCGTCTTGTAAGACTTGGGCAATGCTGCGCGTCATCTTGGTGGACGGCACTTGCGTCGTGTCGTGCCGCGCCAAGGTTGAATTGCGAATGCGCGTCAGCATATCTGCAATGGTGTCGTTAGCCGCCATAGTTTCCTCTTATCTAACCTGCCTCAATTACTGCGGAAGGGCATTCCCATTTCCTTGAGCAAAGCACGACCTTCTTCGTCGTTATTCGCTGTGGTGACAATTGAAATGTCCATCCCCCGCAACTGGTCAATACTGTCGTAATCCACTTCGGGGAAGATCAATTGTTCTCGAACCCCAAGGGTGTAGTTGCCTCGACCATCAAAACTTTTGGGGCTGATGCCACGAAAGTCGCGAATCCGGGGTAGGGAAATGCTGATGAGTCGGTCGAGAAAGGCATACATCCGTTCTCGACGGAGCGTTACCATAACCCCGACGGGCATTCCTTCGCGGACTTTAAAGCCAGCAATGGATTTTTTAGCACGAGTGACCACAGGTTTTTGTCCGGTGATGACGGCTAATTCCCGCAGGGAGGATTCAAGGGCTTTGGCGTTTTGGGACGCTTCACCCAAGCCTCGGTTGACGGTGATTTTAGACAGTCGGGGGACTTGGTGGATGTTCTCGTAGTTAAACTCGGATTTGAGTTTCGGAACAATGGTCTCTAAGTAGAGGGTTTTGAGTCGCTGTGTCATGATCGTGATGTCTGGATGATGTCCTGGTCTGGGTCAGGACGGGGTTCGGGGTGCGATCGCCCGAGTTGATGGTTAGTCAATGATTTCGCCAGTTTTTTTGAGCTTTCTGACTTTACGACCGTCTTCGGTAAAGGTGTAGCAAGCCCGACTCGCCACTTTTTCTTTATTGGAGTAGAGCATGACATTGGAGCTGTGAACCGGAGCTTCGTAGGTATTGATGCTACCGGATTCACCCTCTTGGGTGGGTTTGACATGCTTGGTGCGAATGTTGACGCCTTTGACAATCACCTGACTGGTTTCAGGGATGGCTCGCAGGACTTCGCCCACTTTACCTTTATCTTTACCGGCAATCAGTTGGACGGTATCGCCGGTTTTGACGTGCATTTTGTGGCGGACGGGGGTGGTTTGGCGTTGTTTTTTAGCCATTTATAGGACCTCCGGCGCGAGGGATACAATTTTGGTGAAGTTTCTCTCCCGAAGTTCGCGGGCCACGGGTCCGAAGACGCGGGTGCCTCGGGGATTTCCTTCGGGGTTGACAATCACGGCGGCGTTGTCATCAAAGCGAATGCTCATACCGCTTTCCCGCAAAAGATTTTTACGGGTGCGGACGATGACGGCGCGCACGATGTCCGATTTTTTGATGGGCATATTGGGAAGTGCGTCTTTAACGACGGCGATCACAGTGTCGCCAACGTGGGCATAACGACGATTCCCCCCGAGGACACGGATGCACATGAGCTTCCGCGCCCCGCTGTTGTCAGCTACATTGAGGTAGGTTTCTTTTTGAATCACGGTCGGTCTCCCTTATGGGGGGTTCGGTGAACAAGGGAATGGCTCAGGGGAGGGTTATACTCCGCTGGCGTGGCTGAGGGTTTCGACGATTACCCAGCGTTTTTGTTTGCTCAGAGGGCGGGACTCACGAATACGGACGCGATCGCCCTCGTTGCAGTCGTTGTTTTCGTCGTGGGCTTTATAGCGACGAGTCTGAACCATCGTTTTCCCATATTTGGGGTGAGGAACCCGAGTTTCTACAGCAACAACAACGGTTTTATCCATTTTGTTGCTGACGACGATACCAATTCTTTCTTTAACTGCCATAACAAATGGGGATGAGAGTGTGTCAGGGGGGGAAGGGTTACAGTGAACTCACTGCTCCTACTCCTCTTCAGCGGCGGTTTCGGCGGCAGCTTCAGAAGGAGCTGGGGCCGCTTCTGTGGTTTCGACCACTGGTGCAGACTGAGTAGATGCCTCAGAATCTGCTTCAGAAGTCGCGGCAGAAGCGGCTTGAGACGCTGCTTCTGCTGCCGCTTTGCGCTTGAGTTCCCCTTCAACCGTCAACAGTTGAGCCAAACGATGGCGCAGGTGTTTGAACTGGTGGGTTTTCTCCAACTGTCCGGTGGCCTGCTGTAAACGCAGGTCAAACAGTTGTTTCTTAACGTCGAGAACCTGCTCGTTGAGTTGTTCAGCCGAGAGGTTGCGGACCTCTTCGATTTGGGGTAGAGCCATAGCTAGGTTTACTCTCCTTCGCGCTTGATAAACTTGGTCTTAATGGGCAACTTAAAGGATGCCAAGCGCATCGCTTCCCGAGCGGTTTCCTCGGGAACCCCGGCGATTTCAAACATCATGCGACCGGGTTTGACCACGGCGACCCAAAATTCAGGGTTCCCTTTACCAGAACCCATCCGGGTTTCAGCAGGGCGCATCGTAACGGGTTTGTCGGGAAACAGGCGAATCCAGATTTTTCCCCCGCGTCGGATGTAGCGGGTCATCGCACGACGGCTGGCTTCGATTTGGCGGGAGGTAATCCAGGACGGTTCTAAGGCCTGGAGTCCGAAATCACCGAAATCAACGGTGTTCCCACGGGTTGCTAAGCCGCGCATCCGCCCGCGATGTTGTTTGCGGAATTTAGTACGTTTGGGACTAAGCATGATCAACGGATCAAACGGTGGACAAGGGCAGGATGGGTCTCACAATTGCCGAGGCAATGGTTGAGGCTTATCCTTCGTTGGAACGGTCTTCAAATTGGCGACGACGCTGTTGGCGACGACGGGGTTGAGGGGCGCTCGGAGCGGGTTTATCGGTTTGTCCGGGTAGGATTTCGCCTTTAAAAATCCAGACTTTCACGCCCAAGATGCCGTACACGGTACGAGCGGTGCGGTAGCTATAGTCGATGTCAGCCCGCAGGGTATGCAGGGGGACTCGACCTTCGCGTGTCCATTCGGTTCGGGCAATTTCTGCGCCGTTGAGCCGTCCAGACACTTGCACTTTGATGCCTTCGACGCCAGCCCGTTGAGCCCGTTGGATGGCTTGGCGGACAACTCGACGGAAGGAGACCCGACGTTCGAGTTGCTGGGCAATGTATTCGGCTATCAAGCCAGAGTCGGCGTCAACTCGGGCCACTTCAACGACGTTGATGCGGATTTGACGGTTGGTTCCGCCGAGTTGCGCTTGTAGGTTGGTTCGTAGGCTCTCAATGCCACTGCCACCACGACCGACGACCACACCGGGACGGGCGGTGCGAATTTCGAGGTCCACTTGGTCGGCTTTGCGCTCGATGTGGACTTCGGAAATGCCGGCGTTATTGAGATTTTTACTGATATAGTCCCGAATCAGACGGTCTTCGCGCAGTAGTTCGGGATAGCGTTTGCTATCGGCAAACCACCGTGAGCGGTGCTCTTGGGTGATCCCAAGGCGAAAACCTGTTGGGTGAATCTTTTGTCCCACGAGTGTCGAGTCCTCTCTTAGTCTTCTTCGTAGTCAGGCGCCACTGCCACAGTGATATGGCAGGTGGGTCGGCGAATGGCATAGGCGCGACCCTGGGCGCGGGGGCGGTAGCGTTTTAGACCGGGTCCTTCGTCGGCGAAGGCTTCGCTAACGACTAGGGTTTGGGGGTCGAGTCCTTGGTTATGCTCGGCGTTAGCCACGGCGGAGCGTAGGACTTTGAGTACAGGCTCACAGGCGCGGTAGGGCATGAACTCCAGAATAATCAGTGCTTCCCGATAGGAACGGCCTCGAACTTGGTCGAGGACGCGACGCACTTTTTTGGGGGACATGCGGACGTAACGCGCGATCGCCTTCACTTCTTCAGTGGTATCGACAGCCATCAGGCTTCTCCTTACTCGTTTTCAGGTTATCGGCGGACTTTTTTGTCGCTTTTGGCGTGACCTCGGAAGGTGCGCGTCGGGGCGAATTCTCCGAGTTTGTGTCCAACCATCTGCTCGTTGACGTAAACGGGGACATGAGCGCGTCCGTTATGGACGGCGATGGTATGTCCAATCATTTGCGGCACGATGGTCGAGGCACGAGACCAGGTCTTGATGACCTGTTTTTCGTTTTTGGCGTTGAGGGCCTCGAGTTTCTTCATCAAGCTATCGGCGATGAAGGGGCCTTTTTTTAGCGATCGACTCATAGGTATTACAAACGGGGAGTATAAACGGGGGGTGTCTAGCGGACAAAACAAAGCTTGCCCCAAAGGGCTTGACAAAAGTACGAGACTGTGTTAGCTCTCGCGTCCGCCCCGGCTCCGTTTGGAGGTCTTCCGGCGACGCCGCACCACGTATTTGCTGCTCTGTTTGTTTTTCTTGCGGGTTTTCATGCCCAAGGTGGGTTTACCCCAAGGAGTAACCGGACCGCTGCGACCGATGGGGGCGCGGCCTTCACCACCACCATGAGGGTGGTCCACTGGGTTCATGACGCTGCCTCGAACTTGAGGACGACGACCTTTCCAGCGGGTACGGCCAGCTTTACCGAGGGTTAGGTTTCTCGCGTCGGCGTTGCCCACTTGGCCGATGGTGGCGTAGCATTCACGGCGCACCATGCGAACTTCCGTTGACGGCAGTTTCAGGGTGACGAAGTTGCCTTCTTTAGCCACGAGCTGAGCGCTCGTTCCGGCAGCGCGGACGATTTGTCCACCGCGTCCGGGGTTGAGTTCAACGTTGTGAACCGTGGTCCCTAACGGAATGTTCGCTAGGGGTAGAGCATTGCCGACTTCGATGGGAGCCTCGGGACCGGAAACAATCCGGGTTCCAACGGCGAGTCCCGTCGGGTGCAGGATGTAACGCTTTTCGCCGTCGAGGTAATGCAGGAGGGCAATGCGGGCGTTACGGTTGGGGTCGTATTCAATCTGAGCGACTTTGGCGGGAATGTTATGTTTATCCCGTCGGAAGTCAATCACACGATAACGACGTTTGTGTCCACCACCACGATGGCGGCAGGTAATCACGCCTCGGTTATTGCGACCTTTGGCGCGGTGTTTGGATTTGGTAAGGCTCTTTTCGGGCTTATCGCGGGTAATGGTCTCGAAGTCCGAAACGGTCGCCTGTCGAGTTCCCGGAGTATAAGGGCGGTATGAGCGAATACCCATAGTATTGACCTCGGCTGGGGTTTGCTAAGTAAGGACCGATTGGTGTTAAAGGTCTGGGTGACGGGTCTGGGTTACACGTCGGGGAACAGCGGGATGCTATCACCCTCGGCCAGACGCACAATGGCCCGTTTGTATTGGCTTTTGTAACCGACAAAGCGTCCGACTCGTTTTTTCTTGCGAGGAGGGGTGCTGGTGTTGACGGAGATGACCTTAACATCAAAGACTTGTTCGACAGCGGCTTTGATTTCCGGCTTGGTCGCTTTGGGCGACACGTCGAAGACATATTGGTTCGTCTCCATCAGCAAGGTCGCTTTTTCGGTGATGATGGGACGTTTGATGAGGTCGGGCAGGGTACGGGGGTCAAGGGGTTTAGTCATTGTAAACCTCGTGAATCTTGGTTAACCCAGCCGCCGTGGTAATGATGGTGTCGGCGTGCAAGAGGTCGTAAACGTTGAGATTGGTGGCGGTGATGACTTTTAACCGCTCTAGGTTACGGGCCGACAGATAGATGTTGTCGGGCAGTTCGGGCAAAATTAGCAGGGCTTTTTGCTCGGACTCAACTCCCCAACGTTTGAGGGCCGCGGCCAGGTCTTGGGTTTTGGGACGGGGAAATTCCTCGGCGAACTCTTCGACCACAACTAGGTCTTCCGAGCGGCTTTGGAAGGCAGTTCTCAAGGCGAGCCGCCGTTCCTTGCGGTTCATTTTGAGGTTGTAATCCCGAGGTTTGGGTCCAAAAATGACACCACCACCTCTCCAGAGGGGAGAACGGATAGAACCTGCGCGAGCGCGACCGGTTCCTTTTTGCCGCCAGGGTTTGCGACCGCCACCGCGCACTTCGGCTCGGGTTTTACTCGATGCGGTTCCTTGGCGCGCATTCGCCATCTGACGCACGAGGGCGCGATGGACGATGTGGGCTGCGGTTTCTTCTTTGGCAACGTTGAGGTCAAGGGAAGCTTGTCCCACTTCTTCACCTTGCCAGTTGCGAACGACACAATTAACCATGTTGATTGTCTGTGTTTTGTTCCAGGATGGGACGTTTACGATTGACCAACGATGTTGGCCGGACTGATGCTCAAGACTGTGCCAGGTTTGCCGGGAACGGCACCTTTGACGAGGATTAGGTTGTTTTCGAGGTCGGTTTTGACGACGGTGAGTTTGCGCACGGTGACGCGATTCCCGCCTTTACGACCGGCCATCCGTTTACCGGGGTAAACCCGACCAGGGGTGGTTCCGGCGCCGGTTGAACCGGGTAAGCGGTGGTTTTTTGACCCGTGAGACATCGGCCCACGTTTGAAGTTGTGGCGCTTTTGATATCCGGCAAAGCCTCGACCGATGCTGTTGCCGCTCACGTCGATGAGTTGACCATCGCTGAACAGCTCTACGGTGAGGGTTTGCCCTAGTTCATATTCACTCACACTCTGCGGTTTGTATTCACGGAGGTGACGCAGAGGGGGGGCATCGGATTTTTTCAGATGACCCAGTAAGGGTTGGTTAAGGTTTTTAGGTTTAACGTCCTCGTAACCAATTTGGACGGCTTCGTAGCCGTCGGTTTCTTTGGTCTTGATTTGCGTGATTTTACACGGACCGGCTTCGACGACTGTAACGGGGATGGCTTTGCCATCTTCGCTAAAGATTTGGGTCATGCCGACCTTTTTGCCGAGAATCCCAACAGACACGGTACTGCTTTCTCCTTGTTTCGCCACTACACAGACTGAAGATAGGCGGGCTGCGATCTTGCCCGAGAGTTCAACGTCGCGCCAGACCAACACCAAGTCACGCTAGAACGACACTCCGGGGTTGGAGTGCGTCTGAGTGTGATCTTGGCGATCGCAGATTTGTTGGCTGGGGTTTCGCGAAAGCTGATTCCGAGGCGACCGAGTTTAGGTTCGGTTGAGACTTAGGAAAATTCAGCAGTTTGCTAGGAATTGACCCAGTATCCCCGGATTGACCTGCTCAAGTCTCGGTTAGGAGAGCTTAAACAACCCATCTCCGTCTTCCCGCATCGCCCCAAACTTAGGGTTTGAGACGCTGGGAAAAGCCTCTACGCTTGCGACCGGTATGCCTTGCTGGGAAACTAGCCAGTCCCACTTAGGCGGCGCGATGCAATGAACAACTCAGGTCGAGTCGTTCGAGCGCTTCTTACGAGTTTCAGTCGCAACTTCCTAATATATAGTATTTTGTGGCAAGTGTCTAGGTGAATCTAAAATCTTTTTTGGCTGGGGCGATGGTTTGGGGTGCGATCGCAGTTCCTGCACGCTTCGCGATCGCCCCTCCCGCACGCTTCGCGATCGCCCCTCGGGATTGAGGACTCGGCCTAAGCTTGGGTCTATACTAAGGTCTGAGCGACAATTGCGGTTCCTGCACGCAAGTTAGACAACCTAGAATCTTACGAATTACATTATGGGACTCTTGATCAACGGTAAAAAATTTCTACGAGACTTGGAGAATGCCGGGTCCTTAGCAGTTTATGCTCCCCTCGAAGGCGGGTTCGCCGGCCGCTACCAACGGCGAGTCCGAGCCGCTGGCTATAGCAACGTCACCCTCAACGCTCGAGGTTTAGGAGACTTAGCGGCGTACCTGATGGGCGTTCACGGGGTTCGTCCGCCCCACTTAGGGAAAAAAGACTATGGCGATGGTGCAGTGGGTCCGATCGCCTATCTCCCCCCAGTCGTGACCACAGAATTAGAGAATCTCCCCAAAGACTGCAAGGGGCTATTACTTTGGATTATCGATGGCCGGGTTCTCTCCCGTCAAGAACTCGAATATCTCACGGCCCTGCCCAAAATTGAACCCCGCGTCAAAGTGGTGGTTGAAGTCGGCGGTGAGCGGTTTGTCCGCTGGATGCACCTGGAAGAAGCCCTAGTTCCGGCTTAATTTCCCCGGTATTGCGATCGCATCCAACCCCAAACCCCCAGTTTGTCCTCAGACTGGGGGTTTCTCTCGTCAAAGTTGACGGGTTAAGAGTCATTCATCTATCTCTTGTCCCAGTTGTCGTAGGCGAGCCTCCAGTTCACGCACTCGTTGCTCAGCATTATCGGCCCGCTGACGTTCAGCTTCAGCTTGTTTAGCCAGTTCCGTGGGGGTGAGAAACCGCTGTCCATCGGGGCGGTAGATGGTGAATTGGTCGTCTTGTAGATCAAAACGAATCCCTAAGCGGGGACTGGTCCAAGTTTCGGGGCTGTCGATGACGCTGAGACCACCCGCTTCATCCCGTAGCCACCCGTGAAAGTCGAGGCGATCTGGATCGAAGATGTAGTATTCCTCCACGCCATACTGGTCATAAAACTTGAGCTTTTTCGCCATTTCTTTAAGGCGATTACCGGGGGAGAGGATTTCAAAGACCACTTGCGGGGCAATATTCTCTTCTTCCCATTGTTTATAACTGCCGCGATCGCCCTTCGGTCGTCCAATCGCCACCATGACATCAGGGGCTTGGCGCAGTTTATTATTACCTTCCTGGGGATACCAGAGTAAATCTCCAGCTACGAAGATATCGTCGCGGTCAGCAAAGAGAATTTCTAGGTTCTCCTTAATCGTGACAATCCAACGGAATTGCTTGGTGTTGTCGGACATGGGGTTTCCGTCGCAATCGGGGTAGATGATGGGGGCTTGGGTTTTCTCAGAGGCGATCGTCATAGCAGTCATCCCACTGTTTAGGTACAGCCATTCATGCTTCAAATTATAGGAAATCTTCTAATTTCTAGGGTCTGAACCCGGCGATCGATGATGAAGTTCAACATTAAAATAGAATCACTGTTGATTCACTCCAACCTGGACTCATGGTTCACACCCCTGTCCCCTCAGAACTGCTCTACCCCGACTCCGACGGTAAACCGATGGCAGAAAACACGCTCCAGTATCGTTGGATTGTCCGTTTAGTCACCAATCTCAAACAACTTCTTAAGGATGAGATGGCCTTTGTGGCTGGGGATTTGCTCTGGTATCCGGTTCCCGTTGAGCGTCCTCCTGCACCTTGTCAGGCCCCCGATGCCATGGTGGTCTTGGGTCGTCCCGATGGAGACCGGGGCAGTTACAAACAATGGGAGGAAGACAACATTGCGCCCCAAGTGGTGTTTGAAATTCTCTCCCCCAGTAA